>NZ_JBXCIW010000007.1:0-278759 GCF_056786335.1 Paenibacillus sp. Y280 | reverse complement strand
GTTAGACGAGGGTTCTACTTTGAGTTATTCTCATTTACCCAAAGATTCAATTGGATATGGCTGGTAGTAATTCCATCCGTTTAAAGATCCAAATTAGAGATTGGTCACGGATTCAGGTTTATCATAGGATAGAAGGGTGATTAAATAGTTCCATATTACTGTTTTATCTAATTTAGTCTAATTTGAGTAAAAATGTGGAATTATAGGAATTTTATTATCTTTATTCATTCTGTACAAGACAACAACAACTTAAATTTATAGACCTAAAGCACTAGCGTTGCATAAATGTTCGTAAGCGTCCCATCTCGTACAACTAGCTCCATCTCCATCTAAGACCAAAAGTTTTGCGATGCCTATCCCATAACACGACAAGTAATCGGAAGCATAGATGACCATGGCAAATAAGGCTCGAGCGCCTCTGGATTTTGTGAATCCGGAAGCTGCGGAAGCTGCTCGAACAGGTACTTTAAATATTGAAATGGAAGAAGTCCATTTTCCTTCGCCGTCTCGATGACGCTGTAGATCGCCGCACTTACCTTCGCGCCGCGAGGCGTATTCGCAAATAACCAGTTCTTTCTCCCGATTACGAATGGCTTGATCGAGCGCTCACTGCGATTATTATCGATCTCAAGCCGACCATCCTTCAGGAAGGCAGTCAATTTCTCCCACTGATTCAGGCTGTAAGCGATCGCTTTTCCAACTAGACTCTTCGGCAGTGTTTGAGAGCGCTGTTGCTTGAGCCATACCGAATAAGCCTTCAGGATTGGAAGGCTTCGCTTCTTTCGCTCGGCATATCGTTCTTCTGGCGAAGCATTCTTCAACTCGCGCTCAATGGCGAAGAGAGCATTGCAGTAAGCCAGTCCTTGACTAGCTACCGAATCCTTGTTACCTCTCGCCGCTGGCGGGGCTGCTTTCAACGCTTCATCGTATTTACGCCGCGCATGTGCCCAGCACCCCACAAGAGTCACACCAGGAACCTTATGATAGCCCGCATAACCATCGACATGCAGGTAACCTTTGAACCCGGATAAGAAGATTTGTGGATGCTCACCGCCACGTGTCTTCTGGTAATCGTAGATGACCGCCGGCGCTACACCGCGTCCAGTGCGATACAGCCACAAATACGAGGACGATTGAGCAGACTTCCCAGGCTCACGTAGCACCTGCAGCGTCGTCTCATCCGCGTGAAGCACATCCTGCCTGAGCAGATGAGATTTCATCACGGAGACCAATGGCATGAGCCATTTCTGTGCACCATAGACCATCCAATTGGCCATCGTCTGACGAGATAACGTGTATCCAAGACGCGCGAAATGCTGCTCTTGCCGGTATAACGGCAAGCTGTCGACGTATTTCTGGCTCATAACATAAGCCATGCTCGACGGTGATGCGAGGCTTCCCGGATAAACAGGTTTTGGCATCGCAGCTGTGACGATCGGGGTTTCAATATCTCCACGTTCACAATGACGGCAGGCATACACATTTCGCACGTGACGGATGACCTTCACTTGTGGCGGTACAACGGCAATTTCATTGCGCGTCTCTGTACTCATCTCGTGAAGGAACCCACCGCAGCACGCACATACTTGCTCGCCTTCCTCCAATGAATAGGTGATTGTTTCTACTGGAAGCTTGGAGAGATCCTCTGTTCGCTTGCCGGATGATTTGCGCCGCTCGTAGGTAATTTGCTCAGACCGCGGCTCTTCGCCAGCAGGTGCTGCAATCATTTCGGCTTCGTTGAACAACGGGAGTTCTAATTGATCCGGATGCGTCTGCTCGCTGGAAGCACCGAAACGCTTCTTCTGCGCTAAGCGGAACTGCTCTTCGTACCATTTGAGCTTGGCCGATAGTTCGATGATTTGTTGTTGTAAGGATTCGATGGTTGGCGTATCTGCATGTTTTTCCATACTTTACTCATTAGATAGAAGAAACCCAATCCCTGTAAGTACCTATGACGAAATGATTACAAAGATGTGTCTAAATGACGGTAACGGCATTAACCTTGGGATGGGCTTGCCGCTGACAAAGTGAAAGACCATCCAGCAGCCAGCGAAGCTCTCTGCTGGAAATGGCTACTACTTCTTCCTTGCCTGTAGGCCATTGAAATCTTCCACGTTCTAGGCGGCGATAGTAAAGCCAGAACCCATTGTGATCCCAATATAAAATTTTGAGCTTGTTGCATGCCCGGTTACAGAATACGAATAAGCCAGAGGAGAACGGATTCAGACCAAAGCTTTCCTGAACGATGGCAGCAAGTCCGTCGATCGATTTGCGCAGATCGGTGGAACCACAAGCAAGAAACACACGCTGATTGCTTGGAAAGGTCAGCATGGTGAAGTAAGTGCGTGAATCACTTCACGCAAAAGCATTGGGTCAAAGCCGGAACGAAGCTCGATACTCGCTTCACCGATATGAAGGATTAGAAAAGGAGCAGGAGAAACGCTGCCAGGTGGATCTACAGTGGCAAGAGGTACAAACTGTACGGGAGAAGTCTTTGGGTCTGGAGTAGCTGAGGATGATACACGCTTTATTTTGTACAGCCAATATTTCAATTGTTCGACAGAACAATGATTTGCGGAGCACCAAGCTTTCATCGTGAGGCCACTTGCCCGATAGGCTGCGATACGTGTGTGCCAATCTTGTCTGCGTTGTTCTTTGGCATTCATGAGTTACCCTCCGTATTTAGGTTAATCTCATGATCTCATAGCTAGGTTAGTAGTTGAAGGTGTGGAGAGTTTGACGCTTACAAACAAAATATAAAAAATATCAGAACAGTAATGAGAGAAAGGATGAAGAAACCTAATAAGTATAAATAATTAATAATAATTCCTCCCGTCGATGTGATTTTCACATTCCTTACATTTTAAGTAACGGAAACAAGCTAGATAAGGTTTCACATATTTGGAAGCTACCGAGTTATAGCGGTTTTAGTTCTGGTCTACTTATAGAGTATATGTTAAAACACGAACCCCACAGGGGTTACAAATACAGTTTTAGACTGAGCTGATTTCTTGGATACCATAGGTTTTAGACCACAATCGTATAGCAAACGAATCCGTTAACCGAATAACTTAAGAAATATACAAGTTCCTGTTTAGCGCTTTCATTTAAGGCGTCAGCGAGTTTCTTTATTTCCGTTAGCTCCATGTTAAATCATCTCCGAACCATCATTATATCTATAATTATACCCATATTTTCCTTGGAATTATCAACAATGAAATTTAACATAGCCCTTTAAATGGGTTAACCATCTTCATAAATCAACCTTTGAGGGAATCATAACCTATACCTATTCTCAACAAATTACAATCCATTAGGAGCAATCTACAACAATGAGTCATAGTTAATATTTTACATAAATTACACTCAATATACTAGTAGTTTTCGGCATGACAGGTATGACATTCAAGTTAATGCATATATAAAGAGGCCCCTGCGCAATAGCATGGGCCTCTCAAAGTCATTCACTGTGTTCTAGAATACTCGTGGCTGCTCCTCGTACAATACACCGGATAAATCAATGTGAACGCAAGCGCAACGACCGACAGCAGTGCAGCTGCTAATTGGAGCGTCAACAATACATAAATCAAATAACAGATTGGAGCAAACAGCAGCAAACCCGGCATCGCAAAAAATACCGACCCCCATTTTCGCTCATCTGTCCTCATTCGGATAGAAAGATTTAACCCAATAAGGCTGGAAAGCAACGGCCAGAGGGTAAGATAGCTTCCTCCAGGCAGATATAGCGCCATGAAAATACTTATTAATGTCCATAGCAGAAGTATTCCGGCCCACATATTTTCCATTCGTATCTTTTTTGAAATCCACCGCACCAATAGACCGATAATCATCACCGTAGCTACAATGCATCCAAGCAAAATAGTTATACTCACTTGTGGATCAAGCAAAATGATCTTTAGCTGCTCGTTGGATACGGCGGAGCGCAATAAACGCCATGTCAGGGTGATTAATCCAAACACGATAAGCAAACTAATAAGCGTGATAAAAAAACCACCGATCGTCCCCTTAACCGTTACTCTTTTGCGTCGTATGCCATGCACCATTGTAGCAATAAAGAACAAAGCACCAACGATCATCAACCACATGCCCCAGGATTGGGGATAGCTGACCATATGACTGCCAAATAGGTTGAAATATATCCGATCCTCCTGCTGTACCTGTTTTAAATCCAACTGGCCAAAGTGCTGGGACAAGCTTAACATGTATTCCCCATGATGCTGCAAGCTCGACATATCGAGATTTTCCGGAGTATCAATAGGCTGATGATAGGCGTTAAACCCCATGCCAAATGCAAAATTTAATCCTGATAGTCCTTCCTCTCTGAACACCGTCAAATCTGTGTCATTGGGCATCAGTTTATATAAGTTATAAATGACGGAGTAAGCAATAGGATCAGGTGCAGCCTTGATGAACTCTTTGATCAGCCAGCCATTCTGGTCACTTGTCTCAAACATAAAGGATGGGCCTTTATTCCCCCTCGCTTCAAAGTTAAGGACAATTCCCACATCATGAGCCCAAGGGTGATCCTCCATAAAAGCTTTTGCTCCAAACAGCCCCGTTTCTTCGCCGTCTGTCATGAGAAAGATAAGATCATTTTTTAACGGACCCGATACTTTCAGCGCACGTATCGTTTCCAGCATCGCTGCAATTCCCGCTCCATCGTCTGCAGCCCCCGGAGTATTCGTTTCACTATCGTAATGTGCAGCAATCATGACTGCTTTACTATTAGCTGTACCTGGAATTCGCGTAATAATATTTTCAATTTCCCCGGATAGCGGTGAATCAACAGCTGCTTTTTGCAGTTCAGGATTTAAGCCGAGACCTTTAAGCTCCAAAATAAGATAATCACGTACTGCATGATGTGCCTGACTTCCGATTGGATGAGGCTCCCTTGCAATTACTTTCAGCTTCTTCATGGCCCTTTCAGACGAAAAAAATTCAAGCGGGGCATCCGATTGAACGCTTCGGGGTGCTTGTATTTGCAGCAATCCAATCAGGATCGGAACAAGAATTAGCAAGCACAATACAACCCCCTTTTTCCAAAAAGGTGGACTTGCAGGCTTCGTTTCAGTTGAAAATTCGCTATTCATAGCTTTCATATGAACTCCCCCCTTTTTCCGACATTAGCATACCAAAATAATCCATATTTCGAGAATCGACTTTAGACTAGGTTTTTACCTAGACTAAGGTCGATATTGAAACATCTGATATTTCAGATGTCATCGCTAATTACAACAATAGGTTATTACATAACCGCAAAAGAAAAAAGGGCAAATAAGTTTGCCCCTTGCTGTAACCATATATTTTACAATTAATTAGTTAGCCTAATGACTCTAGGTTCCGCAAAAGGTTCGGTATGAACCGTTTGCTTGCGCAGGCAAGGTGGAATAATCAGCCTGCTCAGAGGAGTGAGCATAGGGGCACGAAAGAACATTAAGAAGCCGCTCCATCACGCTGTAGTCTTCATGTTTCACGGCTGCCTCTAGTGCCTCTTCTACCCTGTGGTTGCGCGGAATTAAGGCAGGATTGCTGCTTCGCATTAGCTGAAGCGAGGAGGCTTTTGCTTCCTGCTGTCTGTTCAACCTCGCTTGCCAGAGCTCGTACCATGGAGACCATTCCGGTGTACCGTACAGAACCGTATCCTCCTGCCTTTCAAAAGTTAGCGCGCGGAATGTATTTGTATAGTCTGCACCGTACTTCTGCATGATCGTGAGCAGCCATTTAATAAGAGCTTCATCCTCAGCCTCTTCATTAAAGATTCCCAGCTTCCCCCTCATTCCCGAAATCCAGTTACGGTGAAATAATTCGATAAAATCGGATATCGCATCCTCTGCCAGGCTGACAGCCTGTGACTCGTCGTCATGCAGCAGCGGCAATAGCGTTTCAGCAAATCTCGCGAGATTCCACACAGCTATATTCGGCTGATTGCCATATGCATAGCGTCCATGAACATCAATTGAACTAAATACCGTTGCTGGATCGAAGTTATCCATGAAAGCGCAAGGACCGTAATCAATCGTTTCCCCGCTTAGGGCCATGTTATCGGTATTCATCACCCCATGTATAAAACCAACGAGCTGCCATTTGGCAATAAGCTCTGCCTGACGCTTGATCACTTCTTGAAGCAGTGAAAGATTACGGTTCCCGCTATCAGCAGCTTCTGGGAAATGTCGTTGCAAAGTGTAATCAGCCAGTGCCTGAAGATCCTCGGTAGTGCCCCAATTTGAAACATATTGAAAGGTGCCCACTCGAATATGACTAGCAGCCACGCGTGTCAATATGGCACCAGGCTGCTCGGTTTCCCGGCGGATTGCCTCACCGGTTGTGACCACCGCTAAGCTTCGGGTGGAAGGAATGCCAAGCGCATGCATAGCTTCGCTGATGATGTATTCACGCAGCATCGGCCCAAGCGCAGCACGTCCATCGCCTCCGCGGGAATAAGGCGTTCTTCCTGAACCTTTGAGCTGAATATCTACCCGCTCGCCTTGAGGAGTAATCTGTTCACTAAGCAGCAGCGCGCGACCGTCCCCTAATCTGTTAAAATGCCCGAATTGATGCCCAGCGTATGCTTGAGCGAGCGGCAAAGCTCCTTGAGGAATCTGATTGCCAGCAAGCATTTCTACGCCATCCTGACTTTGCAGTGCGAGGGCGTTCAACCCCAACGATGCTGCCAATGAATCATTAAAAATGATCAGCTTCGGTGAGCGTACAGGGTTTAGAGCCATCCTTGCAAACATGATTTCAGGCAGACAAGCATAGCTATTGTCGAAATTCCATCCTGCTTCAGTTAGTGGTTTTTTCTCCGTCATCTTATCTCCTTTTTTCTTTCTGTTACATCGTATTTTTTGCATCAAAAGAAAGTCATAGGCATGATGTTAAATTAGCTATCTACTTTATATATCAACTTATGGCAGCCCTTTTCGTGCTTGCTTCTGCCCATTCATTATATCCTTTCCATTGTTTTATTCTACCCATTCATTAAATTTAAATAAAAATGGCGGATTATTCAACTATGCTAACCGTAAAGTGAAAAATCATCTTTAATTATGTAAATCTTATTTAACAACAAGATAATGCCGACAACTCAAAAATAAAAATTGTCGGCATCTCTCTCATAAAGTGATTAGTTTACGACAAATTCGATGACAATTGGCGTCCCAAGATCGAGCGTATCACCATCAGGAATGGTAATAGCCGTTGTTGTAACAGTTGAAGTGTCTGCTGTTTGAATCTGCCCATTAATATAAAGATTGTAGTAAGCTGGCGCAGTTGGAAAAGCTGTGGCAGCAACTCCGGCGTCATTGGTAGTAGCAGTGGCAAGAATATTAAATGCAACACCTACTCCCGTTCCGTCTGCAATAGTAGCACTAAATTTTCTGGATGCCATAAAGGGTTTTGTAATTGGCATTTATATCACCTCTCTTCTCTCAAGTAGCTTATGCAAATGATAGAGAAAGGGAAGGGCCATATTCAATTATTTACCATATTAATATGATCAAAGCTCGATTTTAGCGGAAAATGTGATGATTTCCACAATAATTGACGTCCCCGAAAATATAGTCTGATTGTTGGAATTAATATTCAAAGCATTTTCAGTTAAAAAATATACGCTGCCTTCTTGTAATATCCCATTAATATAAAGATTGCTATAGCTATTTTGACCCATGTCAGAAAATGCGGAAATGAACGATCCATCATCATTTGTAAAAACATCAGCTGGAATCGTTACTTGAGACTGAGCATCTGAGCTCGTAATATAAAAAAATCTTTGTGCAGCAGGTAAAATAATGATGTCAGGGATAATGACAGATCCCGCACTGCCAGGAGGTCCTTGCAGTCCTTGTATTCCTGGAAACCCTTGAATACCTTGTTCTCCTTGCGGCCCTTGTCTGCCTGAATGTCCTTGAATGCCCTCCGCACCTTGTACACCTTGCGTACCTAGACCTTGCATTCCTTGCGGCCCTTGAGATCCCTGTACTCCTTGAGGATGTGAATCGCTAGTCTTCTTTTTGAAAATAATGATCTTTTTATGTTCTTTCTTTCTTTTTAGCGGACAAGCAGCCATTTTTTTCTTTTTAGATTTTTTTCTACGAACTGGAGTAGAGTATTTCCATTTGAGCCCGGAAGGTGCACATAATTTCTCTTTAAGTAGTTGATTTCTTGTCCGAATTTTCATCTTTGTAGACATTGTTCTACCCAAGCTAAATCACCCCCCATTAAAATAATCTATATATGATATGATACGATCTGTCTGAGGTATGGACTATAAATCAAGGAAAGTTAGGTTGGAAACTATTTTTAATAAAATTAGGTATGTGATATATAATGAAGATCCACAGCACCGATTGCTGTGGGTCTCTTATTTCCAAATGAATGATTAGTTTACGTTATAGTTTCTAGCCATTTGCCTTATATGCCCGGCAAGCTCCTCGATTAATTCAGCGGGCTCTACAACCATAACATAGCTGCTATAGCTTAAAATACTGCGAACCGCCGCTCCTTAGAGGAATAGTGGGCAACGACCGTTAAAGTGCCGTCTGGTTCGTCTGAAATCTCATCAAAGCCAAATTCATCTCTTACCCTCGTCTTCATTTCAGGCTGGAAGCGAAGTACTGCCCTCACCTTTTGAAAATTAGCTTTCCCCATAAATTGCTGTTCAACGTCCTGCAGGGTGTAGGGACGACGAATAAAGGTATCCGATAAGCTGCTTATATGAAGCATGCGGGAGAGCCGGAATACGCGAATATCGGATCTCGTGAGGCAATAACCGTAAAAGTACCAGACATAGCCTTTGAGAAATAGCCCCATCGGTTCAATCGTCCGCTCCGTCTCCTGTCCCTTGTTGTCCAAATAGTTAAACCGAACCACCTTCAGCTCCTTAATGGCTTTGTGAAGCGGTTTAAATTTTATCTTGTCATTTGGAGCCGGTTTAAAATCAAGATCGACATGTACGGAGCTCACTCCAACTTGCAGCTCGGGAACCAGAAGATCGGGCGCATCTAATGCGGCAAAATGGGTACCACGCTCAAACTCCGACCATTGTACAATGTTTGTGTTGTCACGATTCGCGAAACGCTTCATTGATTTAAAGTCATGACCAAACACCGACACTCCTGTCGCCGTCGTGTTTGCTTCTTGCGATGCTGCCTCCTGCGGATGGACATTCTCATAATACAAGCGAGCAGATGATTCGGCTGTATTGGTCAACCAATAAATCATGACATTTGTCAGCAGAGCATCACGGTCAATAAAATGAACCCCATATTTCCATCCTGCATCCTGCATGGTATTTGCCCAGCGCGTATTCGTTAAACGATATTGGAGATCATCAAGCTGTGCCTGCGGTATATCGATATGAAATGGGCGAATTATGGTAGAATATATGTTATGAGTTAGGCAAATACGGCAATGTGATTGTCATATTGGTACCTTCACCAAGTTCACTTTGAATGTCCATATGTCCATGATGAGCTTCAATAATTTTGAAACAAACCATCAAGCCTAGACCAGTACCTTTTTCTTTCGTGGTGAAAAATGGTTTTCCAATATTCGCTAGATGCTCTTCGTGGATGCCCGAGCCATCATCACTCAACACAATTTGCAAAGATGAAGCATCCTTGGCAATAACCTTCAAATTAATGGTTCCCCCGGATGACATTGCTTCGATTGAATTTTTGATCAGATTTATAAAAACTTGTTTAAGCTGATTGGGCTCGCAAAACACATGTGAATCCATCGTATCCATCGTGAAGTTCACTTGAACATTATATAATATGGCCTGAGGCTGTATCATAAATAAGACGTTTTCAATCAGCTCTTTTAGATCCGTTTCTACAAACTTATCAGCATGAGGCTTGGCCATACTCATAAATTCATTTACGATCTGATTTATTCGATCGATTTCCACTAGCATAATATCGACGTAAGCTATTTCTTTTGATCTCAAAAGCTGTAAAAACCCTTTTATCGCCGTTAATGGGTTGCGTATCTCGTGTGCTATTCCAGCAGCTAATTCACCTACAATTGAAAGTTTTTCTGCTCTCCGAATGATGTCTTCGGACTTTTTTCGCTCTGACATATCTCTAATGACGGTTTGGATGACGGGATCTCCAACATGTTTATGTATATAGATAGAAGAAACCTCGGCGTCTAATAATGTCCCGTCCAAGCGTTTCAGTTCAAGACTTGTAAACTCCATAAAGCCATCTGTTTCCATAACTAGATTTAATCTTCCCCTAAGCGTCTCATGGTAACTGGGACATATAAATTCGTAAATGGATCGTCCTACGAGATCATCTGTTGTTTGGCCGTTAAACAATTTTAACCCCATATCATTGACGAAAGTAATGATCGAGTTCCTATGCAGTACAATAGGCTCAGGAGATAGCTTCAGTACACGACTATATTCGCGCTCTCTTTGAGCAAGCTCAAAAACTGCTTTTTTTCTTTCTGTTATGTCTCGAAATAATAGCTGCACCGATCTATTGCCTTGAAATTGAAATGGTACGGCCTTGACTTCGATATGGATAATTTCTCCATCCAACTTTATTAGCCTTTTATCCAAAATTGAAGCGGCTTGATTTGATGTAAACAACTGATTCATTTCGCCAAGCAGCATATCTAAATCATCTGGATGAAAAAAACGAGCAACGTTTTCACCAATAAGTTCATCCGGCTTCGAAACGCCAATAAGAATCATGGCTGCAGGATTTACGAAAGTAATGATATGGTCCTGAAAAACCACAATAGGCTCTGGAGAGTTTTCGATCAATATTCGATAACGCTCCTCACTTTCTTTTAACTGCTCTACTGCCAGCTTCTTTTCGGTTATATCCCTCTCAACGCCAACGAATGCAACAACCTCTCCCCAATCATTCCTCATTGCAGAAATGGTTACATTTGCATAAAAAGTACTCCCATCCTTTCTTAGCTTTATAAGTTCACGACCGTTGTATTCTTCCCCTTGAATAATACGTTCATATAATTCAAATACCCCGGCCCTACGATTCTCTGGCGTCATCGGCAAAATTTTTCCAATGATTTCTTTCTCGGACCAGCCATGAAGTTCCTCGAATTTCTTGTTGATACCTAGGACCCTTCCTTCTCTATCAACAATAACTACACCGTCGGAGGTAATATTTAGGAAAGATAAAAATAGTCTGGATTTATTTATAGTTGAAAAAAAATCTTTAATAGATATCACCCTATTTCAATATTGTAACTAGCATATATTTCTTCTATTTTTGCATCATAGCTCAAATTAAAAATAAAATAAATGGGTGATCTGCGCTTTATCCAAAAAAATAGAAAACAAGGTTATTTTTTTACAAAAACGCGATTTTTATATGCATATTCGACAGGAATATCATCAATTTTCAATTTTAAAAAAAATCATGATGACTTAGGGTGGGGGCAATTACTCCCATTCAATTTCAATGTAAGAAGCCATCGGTTATGGAATATATCTCACCTTGAAGGGAATCATATTCTTCGTACACAAAATGGTTGAGGAGTAGAAATATGGACGGAAACCGAATGTTGGAACTTCTACCTTCTAGAACGCAGCGACCGTATAAGGGGGATTTTTTCGTATTAGGCTTTCATACCTTCGATAATAGCTTTATGGCCGGCTTGAACATCGAAGGTGAAGTTCATCCAATCGGAACCTTTATCCACGGTATGAACAAGGAAGAGCAACAATCATTGCTGGAAATTATTCAGTCCAATCCCCTGCGTACCCAGCATCCGATGATTTGGGTCACCCCCGGCATTTGTGTCGAACTGACCTTTGATGCAATCATAAACGACCGACTTGTTAAACCTACCTTTCAAGCGTTCCGTTTCTCCATCGATTGGAAGGCGTGTACGTGGAGTAGATTGATAGTTGAGAATGCACCTGTTCCCGTTCAGGTCAAACTCACACATCCCGATAAAATCATTTGGGATTCGCCTAGAATCGATAAAGAAAGCTTCATTTCCTATTTGATACAAGTCTCAAAGTTTATGCTTCCCTTTTTGCAGGAAAGAACGTTAACGACGATTCGTTATCCAAAAGGCATAGCTGGAGAATCCTTCTACCAGCGTAATTGTCCGGATTATGCTCCGGATTTCATTAAAACTGTGGAGAGGAACGGGATTACTTATATCGTATGCGATGATTTGTCGACACTGATCTGGCTGGGCAACCAATTGGCAATCGAATATCATATCCCCTTCCAAACGGTTGAAACGGACCTGCCCCTGGAAGTTGTTATCGATCTGGACCCGCCAAGCCGGGATCATTTTCCGCTTGCCGTGAAGGCGGCTTTAGAATTGAAAGCTGTGTTCGATAGCTTCGGGATCGTTAGCTTCCCCAAGCTGTCTGGCGGAAAAGGTCTGCAAATCCATATCCCGATTCCAAAGGGCGCTTCATTAACCTACGACGACACAAAAATTTTGACGTCCTTTCTGGCCGAATTTTTGGTACAAAAGCATCCGGATGATTTTACGATTGAAAGGCTGAAAAAAAACCGAGGTGCAAGGCTCTACATCGACTATGTCCAGCATGCAGCCGGTAAAACGATCATCTGCCCTTACTCCACAAGAGGAAATCATGAAGCGACGGTAGCAGCCCCCTTGTATTGGCATGAAGTGAATGAACAATTAAGCGTCGAGAAATTCAACATTCCTTATGTATTAGATCGACTTGCAAACGGGGATTGCCCGATGAAGGATTTTTTTAGAATCGACAACAACTCGCTGCCCTCTGTCCTATCCCTTCTGAAAGAGAAGAAACGACTGATGTGAAAAGCAAGCATCCATGACGTTAATCCAGATTCCATAAACCAACAAAAAAAAACCACCCCGAAGGGTGGTCCGCACTCATGATGAGTACTATAGGATTTGGATAGGAGTGGAGAGAAACCATACTGTACCTTTATTATATGTATACGCTTCCAAATTGTCAATAAGCGTTTTCATTTTTGTTTTAATTAAATTGAAAGCGCTTATATATTAAAAAACGAACACCCGGTTAAAGGTGAACGTCATAGCCTTTTGCCGAAAGCACGGCAATCGCCTGGTCCAAATACTCCTGGCTGCGGAACGAAAGCCGTAATACGCCCGGCACGTCTTCCCTGCTCTCGATAATATGGATATTGCTGAGGTTGATTAGGCTGTTCCCTAGCTCGCTCGTTATTTTACCGATAATACCTGGGTGATCCGGAATATCGACATAACAATCAAAGGCGGATTGAATCATCCCTTTGCGGCGCTCAGGCATCTTGCTGCGGAATTCGCCTGCTGTTTCGAAAGCAGCAGCTATCGCATCCCCATCGAGGCTCTCCAGCATCGCAACAAATTTATCCGTTTCCTTGCTCCAATCGCGGAGCAGCTCAAGCACGACCTTGCGATTATTAATTAATATGTCACGCCATATAATCGGATCGCCCGAAGCGATACGTGTAATATCACGGAAGCCCCCTGCAGCAAGCGATTCATAAAGCCCATTTTCCTCATTATAGCCGCGAATCTGGTTCACAAGCGAAACGGCAATGATATGCGGCAAATGACTGATTGCACCCGCAATTTCATCATGCTCCTTCGCGTCGACCTTTACAATGTTCGCTTTCGTATAGCTAAGAAGCTCTACTAATCGTCCAACAGCTTCCTCTGGCGTATCCTGATCTGGCGTCAATACGTAGAAGGCATTCTCATATAAATGCGAGGATGCAGCTTCAACGCCAGTACGCTCAGATCCGGCCATCGGATGCCCGCCAATAAATGTAGCTTCGCCAAAATCAAGCGATTTCGCACAGGCCATAACAGAAGCTTTCGTGCTGCCTGCATCCGTAACAATGCAGCCCGGCTTTAAATTGAAATTGCTCAGCTTCTCCATATATTCCTCGATATTTCCTACCGGTACGCATACAAAAATAAAGTCGGCTTGCTCCGCAGCCTCTTGCATTGAAGTAGTCGCATAGTCAACGACGCCGCGCTGCAAATACTTCTCAACCTGAGACTGCCGATTCGAATGGCCGATTACGGTTATATCTGGTTTTCCTTTAAAGCAGAGAGCGATCGAACCGCCGATCAGCCCTACCCCAAAAATCGCTACAGTAGTCATAACTTTATCCTTGCACCGCCGCTTCCTGCAAAACCTGTTCAAGCGCCGCGATAAACTTTGCATTTTGCTCCTGAGTGCCTACTGTAATCCGAATATGATTCGGATAATAAGTCCAGCGAGGTCTTGAAATAATTCCTTTGCGCAGCAATCCATCAAATACCTCTGGTGACGAACGCTTCGTATCGACCATCACAAAGTTTCCGTATGCTGGGAAGTAGGTTAAGCCAAGGCGGTCGAATTGCTCGGACAAATACGCAATGCCTTGCTTGTTTTGCTCCCTGCAATAGGAAATAAAAGATTTATCCGCTAGTGCTGCTTTCGCTGCTGCTTGCGCTGCACGTGAGGTGTTGAATGGCTCACGCACTTGATTCGTGAAGCGAATAACATCGGGATGACCGATTCCATAGCCAATCCGCAGTGCCGCCAAGCCATATATTTTCGAAAAAGTACGTAAAACGATCAGATTGCGGTGCTCTTTAAGCAGCTTGATGCCATCCGGGAAAGCAGGATCGTCAATGTATTCACCATAAGCTTCATCCAGCACAACCAGCACATTCGCAGGAACCTGCGTTAGAAATGCGGACAATTCCGGCAAGGTTACAATCGTTCCAGTCGGATTATTTGGATTGCAAATCCAAATGATTTTGGTACGGCTGTTCACTTTAGCCAGCATCGCAGGCAAATCATGCTTGCCCTCTTTTAGAGGAACCTCTACGATACGGGCATTCTCGATTTCTGCGTTATGCTTGTATTGAGGGAATGTTTCATTCGCCATAATCGTTTCATCGCCAGGAACGATAAACGCTCTATTAATCATAAGTATGATTTCGCTGGAGCCTGTACCAAAAATAATTTGATTCGACTCCACGCCAAGCTCTTCTGCTAGCGCAGCTGTAAGCTCAACGCTCGCGCCATCGGGATAAATATTTAAATGTGATAATTCTTCAATAATCGCAGTTTTAGCCTGTTCGGAGCAACCGAACGGATTTTCATTCGATGCAAGCTTAATAACTTCCTTTAATCCCAGCTCCCTCTTAACATCCTCAACCGGCTTTCCTGGTTGATAAACGGGAAGGTGGACGATATTATCTTTGGGCTGCATGAGCCGCTCACCTCTTTTATTATGGACTAGTCTAATTACTTGAACCATTGTCTCATATCTGTTTAAGGTTTTAAAGTTTTTTTACGTCAGAAAAGCCCCGCGCAAAATGCAAGAGGCTCTTCTTCTAATAGTCTTTCCCTCAGCCCTTAAGCTGAGCGACAAAATCACCGATTTGCTTAAGTCCTGCTTCACGTTTGTTTGGATCTTTCAGAAGCGGAATAGCTTCCTCAATCGTACGTACGATAGCGCTGCCTACGATCACGCCATCACATTGCTTCTCGAAGCGTGATACCTGCTCGCGGTTTGAGATACCAAAACCAACCGCAATCGGCAAATCAGTCGCCTCACGAACCGTAGCAAGAAACTCATCAATGCCAGTATGAAAATCTGCTCTAACACCCGTTACGCCGAGCGATGACACGCAATAAACGAAGCCTCTTGCTTTGCGCGATATGCGAGTAACGCGATCCTTCGAGGTTGGAGCCACCAGCGGGATGAGATGAACATCAGCTGCTTCCGCAAGCTGCCGCACTTCCTCATCCTCTTCGATCGGCAAATCAGGTATGATGAGACCGCTTATCCCTTTGCTTTGGACGAGCTCGAAGAAAGCTTTCAATCCAAACTGGAATACGGGATTATAGTAGGTAAACAATATAAAAGGAATGGTGACGCCAACTTCGCGAGCCCGCTCTGCAACGTGAATGCAGTCCTTTAATGTGATGCTGTTATGGAGCAAGGCGCGCTCGGATGCACGCTGAATAACAGGACCGTCTGCAAGCGGATCGGAATAAGGAACGCCAAGCTCGATCAAATCTGCGCCAGCTTTCTCCAGCGTTTGGATGATCGCGACGGACGTGTCCAGATCAGGGTCTCCCATCGTCAAAAAAGGAATAAGAGCCGTCTTGCCTTCTGCTTTCAAGCGTGAAAATGCCATATCAATGTGATTCATGCTTCTCTACCCCCAAATAACCCATAATCGCCTCTACGTCCTTGTCGCCGCGGCCGGACAGGCTCACAACAACAACCTTGTCTTTATCAAGCGTTGGAGCAAGCTTAATCGTCTGAGCAATGGCATGCGCAGATTCAAGAGCCGGAATAATGCCCTCGGTGCGTGACAGCAGTTGAAGCGCTTCGAGTGCCTCTGCATCGGTTATAGGCACATATTCGGCGCGTCCAGAATCTTTTAAGTAAGCATGCTCCGGTCCGATACCCGGATAATCAAGCCCAGCGGATATCGAATGTGCAGGCTGGACCTGTCCATGCTCGTCTTGCAGGACGTAGCTCATGGAGCCTTGGAATATGCCATGACGTCCTTTAGTCATCGTTGCAGCGTGCTCAATCGTGTCGACACCGCGGCCTGCTGCTTCAACGCCAAGCAGCTTTACGCTGTCATCGTTAACGAAGGGATAGAAGATGCCCATCGCGTTGCTGCCGCCGCCTACTGCAGCTACAATGTAATCCGGCAATCTGCCTTCTTCAGTCAAAATCTGCTGACGAGCTTCATCCCCGATAATACGCTGGAAATCACGAACCATCATCGGATAAGGATGGGGACCTGTAACCGAGCCTAAAATATAATACGTATCGTCAACGTGACTAACCCAGTAGCGAAGCGTTTCATTGCAAGCATCCTTAAGCGTTCTTGTACCGGATAATACGGGTACTACCTCGGAGCCGAGAAGCTGCATGCGGAACACGTTGAGCTGCTGACGCTTCATGTCCTCCTCGCCCATAAAAACTTTGCATTCAAGGCCAAGCAAAGCAGCGATTGTAGCAGATGCTACACCATGCTGTCCAGCGCCGGTCTCTGCAATAATTTTAGGCTTGCCCATGCGTTTGGCAAGGACACCTTGTCCAATCGTATTGTTGATTTTATGTGCGCCCGTATGGTTCAGGTCTTCACGTTTTAAGTATATTTTGGCTCCGCCAAGATGCTCGGTTAGACGCTCTGCATAATACAGCGAAGTTGGTCTTCCCGAATATTTGTGCAATAAATAACGAACCTCGTCCTGAAAGGCTTGGTCCTTCGAATAATGAGCATATGCTTCCTCCAGCTCAAGCAATGCTGTCATTAATGTTTCCGGTACATATCTTCCGCCAAAAGCTCCAAAGCGTCCATTTTTATCTGGTACATGTGTCATGCTTCCATCACCCTTCTTACAAATAATCGGATCTTGTCGATATCCTTGCGACCATCCGTCTCTACTCCGCTTGAAACATCAATTCCGCCAGGAGCGTAGGTTCTAAGCAGCTCCTGCACATTGCCCTCATGCAATCCGCCTGCTACATAAAGCGTTAAGCCAAGCTCTTCCGCTGCTTTATTATAGTCTGCTATCGCTTCCCAGTTGAACGTTTGGCCTGTTCCACCGCCTGGAGCATCAATAAGCGCCGCATCGACAGCTCCTTTGTAGGGTGATAAACGCTCAATCGCAGAATCAAGCTCATTTCCATCAGCATCCCGCTTTACGGAAAACACTTTCCATACTTGCACCTTCAGCTTATCGCGTACCGCCTTGCAAAACTCAGCCGATTCACTGCCGTGCAGTTGAACGACGTCAAGCGGAGCTTCTGCTATAATCTCTTGCAGATTCTCGAGCGTTTCATTGACGAACACGCCTACCGTCCTCGGGCGTTCCCCGCCTGCAGCCTGCAAAGCAGCAACGGCTTCAATAAGCTGCGCTGCAGTCGCCTTGTCTACCTGCCGCTTGCTCGGGGCAAACACGAAGCCGATTTCGTGAATGGGCAAGCCATCCATTGCTTCGATGGTTTGGACATCCTTTAGTCCGCATATTTTGATACGCGGCTGCAGCTTCATCGCGCCCCCACAGCGCCCATCAGGTCGTCTACTGCTTGGCCCACATTCTCATGGCGCATAAAATGCTCGCCAATCAATACGCCGTGCGCGCCAATCGATTGCAGATAGTCCATATCGGATTTGCCGGCAATGCCGCTTTCGCTGATTACGGTCACATTTTTGGGTATATGTCCTATAAGCGACTCGGTAGTTTTCAAATCGGTAACGAATGATTTCAAGTCACGATTATTGATGCCGATCAGCGTAGCCTTATTAAGCGCAAGAACGCCTTCAAGCTCCTCAAGGTTATGAACCTCTACGAGCACATCCATTCCGATAGACTTAGCAAGATCATGAAACTCGCCAAGCTGTGCAGGCGTCAATATGGCAGCGATGAGCAAAATCGCATCGGCGCCGATCAAGCGTGCCTCATAAATTTGACGGTGATCGATCGTAAAATCCTTGCGCAAAAGAGGAACCTTAACCGTCTCGCGTACGGCGCTCAAAAATTCATTCGATCCTTGGAAATAGTCACGGTCAGTCAATACAGAAATGCAATCGGCTCCAGCGGCCTCATAGGCTGCAGCAAGCGTAGTCGGCTCAAAATCGCTGCGGATCAAGCCTTTGGACGGCGATGCCTTCTTAACCTCCGCGATAAGACCCATGCTTCTGTTGCGGCCAGCGTCAGACAGTGCAAGCTCAAATCCCTTACAAGCTGCCATAGCTGCAATTTGCTTCTCAACCTCTGCCAGCTCAAAGCGAGCAGCGAGCTCTTCAACCTCTGCCCTTTTTGTTGCTACAATTTTATCTAGAAACATGTGCCAACTCTCCTGTCGTTTGAATAAGACGAACAAGCTTTTGCTGCGCCTCTCCAGAATCGATTACTTTGGCTGCTATCGTTACACCCTCGCTGAGCGAAGCTGCCAGCCCGCCTACATAGATGCAAGCACCCGCATTCGCGAGTACGATATCTCGATAAGCTCCTTGCTGTTCACCGGAGAAGATCGCACGAATCAGTGCTGCGTTCACTTCCGGTTCACCGCCCATCACGTCCGCGATTGGCCAGCGGGCAAGTCCCAGCTCTTCAGGCGTAATATCATAAGTGTGTACCTTGCCATTTAACAATTCTGAAATTTGCGTTGGAGCAGAAATACTTATTTCGTCGAGTCCGTCATGGCTGCTCACGACCAGCGCCCGCTTCAATCCGAGCTCCCTAAGCACCTCAGCTACGGTCGAGGTTCGGGCGCGGTCGTACAAGCCTAGAAGCTGTCTGTCTGCTCCTGCAGGATTTGTAAGCGGCCCAAGCATATTAAAAATAGTCCGAATGCCAAGCTCGCGGCGAGGGACGGCCGCATGGCGAAGCGATGGATGGTACAGCTGCGCGAACATAAAGCAAATTCCGATGTCATTCAAGCATTGCGCTGCTTGCTCCGGTGAGATCGTGATTTGAACGCCAAGCGCTTCCAGCACATCGGCACTGCCTGTTTTGCCCGACATGGCGCGATTGCCATGCTTGGCTACTCGAATGCCTGCTGCTGCTGCGATGATGGAGGATGCCGTAGAGATATTGAATTTATGAATACCCGATCCGCCGGTTCCGCATGTATCAAGCAATCCCTCCTGCTCCGTATGGAGATGGCTTGAATGTGTACGCATCGCCTCAGCGAATCCAGTTATTTCATCCTTCGTCTCGCCCTTCATTCGCATTGCGGTTACGACGCCGGCAATTTGAGCTTCTGTCGCTTCCCCGCTCATGATGATGTTCATGACCGCATTTGCTTGCTCTCTTGTGAGATCCGATCCGCCAATCAGCTGACTAAGCGCACGCTGCATCGTTATCGCTTCAATCGCTTGCATTATTGACCAAGCCCCTCTCCGGCCTTGACGTAATAATCCATATTAATGGAATTGAAACTTTCCTGCGGGCTCTTAGGCTGTCCGAAAATCGCTTCCGCCGCACGGATCGCTTTAAGCATCCCTTTGGCTTTGTTCACCGTCTCCAAATATTCGCTCTCCGGCACAGAATCCCAAACGATGCCCGCTCCAGCCTGTACATAAGCTTTGCCGTGTTTGAAAATAATCGTCCGAATCGTAATGCAAGTATCCATCGATCCACCGAAGCCTAAGTATCCGATTGCTCCCGCATACGCGCCGCGCGCTTCATTTTCCAGCTCCGCAATAATTTCCATCGCTCTGAGCTTCGGTGCGCCCGAGACGGTGCCGGCGGGCAGACAGGATACAAATGCATCAAAGAAGTCCTTGTCCTGATGGAGCTTGCCTGAAACGTTGGAAACGATATGCATAACATGCGAGTATCTTTCAATTTCCATAAACGAATCGCATTTAACGGTACCAAACTCCGATACGCGTCCTATATCATTACGGCCGAGGTCCACAAGCATCAAATGCTCTGCGCGCTCCTTCTCATCTGCAAGCAGCTCGAGCTCTAACGCTTTATCCTCTTCCGGGGTTTTGCCGCGAGGCCTTGTTCCAGCAATTGGCCGAGTCTCCACGCGATCGCCGTTAACCTTCACTAGCGCTTCAGGCGACGTGCCCACGATAACCTCTTCGCCCATTTTTAAATAATACATATAAGGTGATGGATTCATCGTGCGCAGCACTCGGTACACATGAAGCGGATCAATATCGGTATCGATGCTGAAGCGCTGGGACAGCACCACCTGGAAGATGTCGCCGGCACGAATATACTGCTTCGCCTGATCGATATTCGAGATGAACTGCTCCTTCGTTACATTCGATTGAATATCTCCAAGCTCTTGATCAAACGAGATGGATCCGCCTGCCGTTACTGGAATCGTTACAGGCTGCTGCAATCGCTCGATCGTCGCTTCAATTTTGGCAACTGTCGCTTCGTAGCTTCGTGCAATTTCTGCATCGGTTGCACCGTCAGCAATATGAACGTTGCCGACAATTTGCAGCTGCTGCTTAAAATGGTCAAATACGATAATTTGATCACAGAACATAAATTGCATGTCATTCATCTTCAAGTCGTCGATACGGTGTGCAGGAAGCTTCTCATAATATTGCAGCAAATCGTATCCGAAAAACCCGATTGCACCGCCTGTGAAGGGCGGAACCTCTGGAAGCGACGGACTGCGGAAGGAACGCAAATGAGCTTTGAGCAGCTCTATCGGCTTATCGTTAAGCACATGCTTCTCGCCTCTGTGCTCCAGCACCATCTCGCCATTTTTACCATAAAGCATCATAAAAGGATCTGTTCCGATGAACGAATATCTCGCCCATTTCGCGCCGCCCTCCACGCTCTCCAGCAGAAAGGCATGATCCTCCTTCGCAAAATGCTGAAACAGCCGGATTGGTGTTTCCGTGTCCGCCATCATGTGACGAACGATCGGAATTAAATTGTATTGACTGGCAAGACGCGTTACTTGCTGAAGCTCATCTGACATCCGCACAACCCCCTGTTTTATAGATATAGCCATTAATGTGCACAAAAAAAAGCTCCTGCATGAGCAGGAGCGTTGGTTTAGATGATGACGGAAGTGTGTAAGCGGAAAAAGATACAATTGTAGGTACGGCGAAACAGCACTTTTACAATTCTATGCGCCTATGCGCAAAGAACCATTCAGCTCTTTCCATCTTTCCGTACAAATAACTGCTCTACTCTGCTTCTCTCAACTAGTCTATACTCATCTCAACTAAACTCATTACTCAGCTCTGCTACTCTCACTTACGTTACTAAATATACAACAACGAACGGCCGTGCGTCAACACAGAGATTTAATTGAATATGGGCATATGAGTCCTTAAGCCTTGGACAAGTCAGGACGAAGCGCTTTCGCGCCGCTTAAATAAACATGACGAATTTCCGCTTGTGTTTTGTCCGTGTTAATCAGTACCATCAGTCTGATGCAGCGCTCCAGACTGCCTTTAACCGGCACCTCCAGCGCGCACATAAGGGGCACGAGCTCCCAGCCGTTCATTTGACGAATCGCACGAGCCGGAAACGTCTCGTCAAGATCGCTTGTAACCGTCACGAAAACACTGCAAATATCGTCCGGCACGATCTCATTGTCAGCTACAATCGCATTCAACATCTCAATCGTCGCTGTCAAAATCGGCTGCTCTTCGTTTGCATCTACCGTAATCGCACCGCGAATTCCTCTTACACTCATTACAGCTCCGCCTCCTGTTTTAATTGCTCCACAATTTCTCGTACCCATTCCACGGGAACATTGGGTTTTATTTCGACAACGCCGATTGCAGTTGGCACTACAAAAACCATCGTACCCTCCGCGAATTTCTTATCATGCATCATCGCTTCCATAATCTTGTCTACGTCAATATGCTCCGGTAAACGTACAGGCAGCCCGCATTTCGCAAGAACCCTCTTCGTTGCAGTATATACCTCTTCCGGAGCGCCATAGCGGAGGCCAAGCTTAGCTGAGCCAATCATTCCGATTGATATCGCTTCGCCATGCGTGAACTCGCCATAACCGGCAACCGCTTCGATCGCATGCCCAATCGTATGGCCTAAATTCAAGATCGCTCGCAGATCGTTTTCCCTCTCGTCCTTCGAAACGACAGCCGCCTTCACGCTGCAGCCTTTGTAAAGCCCATAGCCAAGCGCCTCTGGATCAAGCGCCAACAGCTTCTCCGCATTCTCCTCGCACCAAACTGCAAATGCTTCATCCCATATGAGTCCATGCTTAACCATCTCTGAAAGCCCGCCGCTTACATCTCTAGGTGGCAGCGTTTGGAGCGTATGCAAATCATATAAGACAAGCTCAGGCTGATGGAAAGCTCCGATAATATTTTTGGCAAGCGGATGATTAACAGCGACTTTGCCGCCCACGCTGCTGTCATGCGCCAGTATCGTAGTTGGAACCTGTACGAATTTTATGCCTCGCATGTACGATGCTGCTGCAAATCCGGCAAGGTCGCCAACAACGCCTCCGCCAAGAGCAACGATCGCCGATTTACGGTCCAGTCCTTCCTCCAAAGCTTTGGTAACAAGCGACTCCAGCATCGAAAGCGATTTCGAGCTCTCCCCTGCGGGAACGACGATGCTCGATGTCTGGAAGCCAGCGCTTCTTAGCTCCGATTCAAGCGTATGCAAATGAAGATCGGCTACATGGCTATCCGTAATGATCAAGAGAGGAGATTTCTTGCTTATTCCATGCTTGACGAAATAGGAGGAAGCCTCCTTCAGAAGGCCTTCCCCGATATAAATAGGATAAGAGCGGTCACCTAATTCGACTGTAAGCTCACGCATCCTTAGTACCGGCCTAGCTGTTCAAGGTAATTGTTCAAGTTAGCGCGAATTTCCTCGATCGAATCGCCGCCGAACTTCTCAAGAAACGCTTTGGCAACTTCCCATGCGACAACATGCTCCATTACGACGCTGGCAGCAGGCACCGCACAGCTGTCTGAACGCTCAATCTGAGCGGTAAACGGTTCCTTCGTATCGATATCTACACTGCGAAGCGGCTTATAAAGCGTCGGAATCGGCTTCATTACGCCTCGAACGACAATTTGCTCGCCATTGGTCATACCGCCCTCAAAGCCGCCTAAACGATTCGTTGCCCGATGATAGCCGCGTTCAGCCTCATACATAATCTCATCATGCACCTGCGAGCCGCGGAGCTTAGCTGCTTCAAAGCCGATGCCGATCTCGCAGCCTTTGAATGCATTGATGGACACGACCGCCTGCGCAATCCGTCCATCCAGCTTGCGGTCCCACTGAACGTGGCTGCCAAGTCCGATCGGCACGCCCTCGATGATGCATTCCACGATCCCGCCGATGGAATCGCCCTCTGCTTTAATTTGATCGATATAATCTGTCATCTTCTGCTCGGTTTCCTTGTCTACGACACGAACGGAAGACTCCTCGGTCAATCGGATCAATTCATCAACTGGCAGCTGATTGGCAGGTGCTTCAATCTCGCCGATGCGAATAACTTGCCCAGCTACTTTAATGCCGAACTCCGCCAGCAATTGACGCGCAACTGCACCAACAGCTACACGCGCGGCCGTCTCGCGGGCGCTTGAGCGCTCCAATACATTGCGCAAATCCTTCAGATCATATTTCAAGCCGCCGTTCAAATCCGCATGACCTGGACGCGGGCGATGGACGCGGCGCTTCTCCTCATCGCTGCCTTCAATTGGCTCAATATTCATAACGGAAGTCCAATGCTTCCAGTCATTGTTCGCAACGATAAGCGCTACCGGAGCGCCAGTCGTTCTGCCGTGACGCACGCCGCCGACAATGTCAGCGGTGTCTTTCTCGATTTGCATCCGGCGTCCACGACCATGACCCTTCTGGCGGCGGTGCAGCTGGAAATTCAGTTCCTCAAAATCAATAGTCAAATTACTTGGCAAACCTTCAATTATAGCGGTTAATTGGGGGCCATGTGTCTCGCCCGCTGTCAAATATCTTAAACTCAAGTCAAAGCTCCTCCTTCTGGGGCAAGCCTATAAGCGGCCTGCTATGCTTTACAGCACTAAACATCTTTGCTCATTATAGTACAGCCCTACCGGTTTGACAAGAATTTGAACCCCGCGGATGTTGGATCCGCAACATAAAAACAGGCTGCAGCAATTGTCCTCATGAAAGACAATTCCTACAGCCTGTTCTGCATGCCGCCTGTTAACTATTAACCGATTTTTTCTCGAGCAGCGACGCACTATCATTCGTTAGCATCGGGTCTATAACGAGCCTTGCCATTTGTCCACTGTCTACTCCAATAATTTGCGCGCATTCTTGAATCGAAATAAAACCACGCTTGTAGGCGGCAATTACCTTACGTTTATCCATCTGTTGCTTCATCCTCCAAGTCGTACACATTACCATTAGTATAGGAGAAGATAGAAAACGGTATACATTCCGTTTAGACTTTGCGGTAAAAAAAGGTATCTGCAGTCTCAAAGCTGTATTGGGCTGGCGAGAAAATCTGCTCCGTGCTTCCAACAAAAAGCAATCCGCCAGTCTTTAGCGCCTTAGAAAATTTGTGATACAGCAAATGCTTGGCTTCTTCCGTAAAATAAATCATAACATTTCGGCATACGATTAAGTCAAATGAGCTGTCGAATGTATCATGTAGCAAATTTTGCTGCTTGAATTGTATAAATTGCTTTAATGTGTCCGAGATGAGATAAGCGCCGTCCTCTTGCTTAAAATATTTTCCCCGGCATGCCGGCGGAACGTCGCGCAGCGAGCGCTCCAAGTAACTGCCTTCCATTGCCTTCTGCAGCACATTTGAATCCAAATCCGTCGCGAGGAGCGAGGACCGCTGAAGTGCGCCAAGCTCCGATAAAATCATAGCTAGCGTATAAGGCTCTTCTCCAGTCGAGCAGGCTGCGCTCCACACTTTAAGGCGATTTGAGGCACTCAGCATCTCTGGAAAAAATCGTTTTTGCAGAACCTCCCACCTTGATGGGTTTCTCCAAAATTCGGATACATTGATTGTCATGCGATCCAAAAACTCATTCAGCATGCTGCGATTTTGCTCGATCGCTTTCCAATACTCCTCGAACGTTTGAAAACCGTGCTTCATTCGCAGTGTAATCAGCCTGCGCTTCATTTGGGCTTCCTTGTACTGCGACAAATCGATGTCGGTCTTTTGCTTTATCCGAGCTATAAACTGTGCAAAATCACGATCCTCAAGCATAGGTGCCTCCATCGTTAGGTGGTTAAATTAAACCCACCGTTGAATAGTATGTTCATAATTAACTAGCTCGGATGGCGAGAAGTATAGGCCGATCTCTCTTTCAGCGTTTGCAACTGAATCCGAGCCATGAATCAAATTAAAATTCGTATGTACAGCAAAGTCTGAACGGATCGTACCTGGAAAGGCTTCGAGAGCATCGGTTTTGCCTATTAGCGCACGAGTGAGCGCGATAACGTTATCGCCTTGCCATACCATAGCAAATACTGGACCGGATGCAATGAATTCAAGAAGCGGCTCATAAAACACCTTGCCCTTATGCTCTTCATAGTGACGCTCCGCAAGCTCCTGATTGATCATCATAAATTTGGCTGCTGACAGCTGCAGTCCCTTTCTTTCAAACCTTGAGATGATTTCACCAATCAAGCCCCGTTGAACGCCATCCGGTTTAATCATTAGAAAAGTTCTTTCCATCTACATCCATTCCTTTCGAATTCGCATAATTAATAATTACGTTTGCCAATAAAGTGAGCGAGATCGATCAAGTTCTTTTTCGCTGCAACATTCGGTAAACCCTCTAATGCTTGTAGAGCTTTTTTAATATACCTATTTGCGAGCTGATCTGCAAGCTCTCCGCCATCGCTTTTCCGAATTAATTCAATGGCACGCCCCGCGTCCTTTTTGCCCCCATGCTCTCTGATGGTTGCGATTTCCCTTAACAGAGGATCACGTATGCTAGTGTCCTGCAGAGCAAGCAGCACTGGAAGCGTAATGTTGCCTTGACGCATATCAGAGCCAGGCGGCTTTCCGATTTGCTTCTCGGTACCATAAAGATCAAGCAAATCGTCGCCAATCTGAAAAGCCATGCCAACATTATAGCCGTATCGGTACAAACGATTCGAGGTCTGGCTATCGGCGCTTGCGGCTACTGCCCCAAGCTGACAGCTGATTGCGATCAGCAAAGCCGTTTTGCGTCTTATACGAAGCAAATAGTTCCGAATCGTTTGCTCGGTATTAAAGAAATCGCGAATTTGCTCCATTTCACCGATACACATCTGTACGAGCGCATTTGATAAAATTTGATGAATCTGTGGATCGGGCAGCTGGGCTGCAATCGTTAATGCTTTGCCGTGAATGAAATCACCCGTGTACATCGCAATGCGATTGTCCCACTTGGATTTGACGGTTAGCTGACCGCGCCTAGTTTCCGCATCGTCAATGACATCATCGTGTACGAGTGAAGCCATATGTATAAGTTCAAGAGGTACTGCAACCCGCTTCATCACATCAAGTCGATAATCGCCAAACTTGCCGGCAAGCAGGACGAAAACGGGTCTGATCCGTTTCCCTCCAGCTTTGAGCAAGTGCAAAGAAGCCTCACCGAGCAGCAAGTGGTCATCTGACACGCTCCGCTCGAGCTCCTGCTCGATCTGATTTAGGTCGCCTTTCATCTTTGCATACAAGTCTAGTAGTTTCATTCTTTCACCTATTGGGCAGATTGGTCTTCAAAAAAAGTAAGATCCACGTCATTCGACAGCAATCCTAACTGCTTTGAATAATCGAAATATAACTTAAGTCCTTCTTGCAGCTTGCTCCCAAAATCATATTGAAGCGAATGAAAGTACATCTCCCAGTATGTCGATACTCCCCCAAGCTGTGAACAGGCTTGTTCAATTAGTGGACCAAGATGAGCCTTATTATATTGTTTGCTCGCAATTAACGTCTTATATACAGCCTGAACGGCTTCTGGTGCTGATAAAGCTGCTTCCTTGCGTGCCGCAACTACGGCATAAGTCATTCCTAGTCCCGTCCACTCATTCCACAATTGCCCCAAGTCAATGACATGAAGCCCGTGTTCTCGCCAAGAGGCTTGGATAGCCTGGTCGCCGATAATAAGCGCGCCATCGGCTGTTTCCAGCATACGATCAAGCTCGGGTGCTGCGGTAAAATAAGTTGGATTGCACTCAAAATGCAAAGCCATCATGATTTTCAACAAATTGACTGAAGTAGCCGATGTGGTCGTTACGGCAATTCGTTCAGGCCGTTTGCGCTCAATTGGCTCCTTCAAGAACAAAAGGATCGAGTTTACCGCTCCAACAGAGCCTACCGATAATTCCGGCAAAAGTACATAGTCATTCGCGTTTTGTCCATAAGAAAAGGACGATATTGCCGATATATCCAGTTCACCAACCTGAAGCATTCGGTTTAACTCAGAAGGTACGCGCTTTATCACTTCAAAGCTATCCCGATCAGCTCGTTCCTCGAACTGATGGAATAGCGGCCAAGCATTTGCGTAATCAATTCTTCCAATGGTGATTGGGCGATTACTCATGCCCATTATGCTCATCTCCCCATCTTCTGTACAAATCATGGTCGATTGCCATATTATCAAGCACCTTGCCGACCAAAAAATCAATCATTTCATCCATTGACTGCGGTTTGTAATAAAAAGCCGGCATTGCCGGAATCATTCGAACGCCAAGGCGCGCAAGCGTCAGCATGTTCTCAAGATGAATCGCGTGAAGCGGCGTTTCTCTAGGTACGATTAACAGCTTCCGATTCTCCTTTATCATCACATCCGCTGCTCGAGTCATCAAATCATCGGAAATGCCGTGCGAGATTGAGGCAAGCGTCCCCATCGAGCACGGCACAATAACCATTCCTTGTACGCGGTAAGAGCCGCTTGCAATGCTTGCGCCGATATCCGCATTCGGATGGAACACAAGCCTGTTAGTCGAAATAGCATCGCCAAAGCGTGCCTCTAGAGCCGCTGAGCGACGCGTTGTCTCCCAGCCAAGCTCTTCCTTCAGCACCCTCCAGCCTGCTTCTGTAACGACTAGATGAACCTCATAATCCATTTGAAGCAGCACCTCGATAAGCCTAATGCCATAAATCGAGCCGCTAGCTCCTGTGATGCCGACCACCCATCGATTCGTCCAATTCGATGGGCTGACAGCCAAGCTTCCTTCTACCATTCGTGAATGACCAACAAATCAACGATTGTAAATAAGAACAGCACGACACTCAGTGTGCCATTCATGCCAAAAAACGCGGTTTGGACACGTGACAGATCGTTTGGACGTACGAGCCAGTGCTGGTAGAACAATAAGGAAATCGATATTAACGTCCCAAGCAGATACATCCAGCTTAAGTCCGTGAGCCAGAACAATATAACAAAGCCGATTGCCGTCACGATATGCAGGGCACGCGCAATCCAAAGGGCGCCTGCGATGCCAAAGCGAGCCGGGATGGAATGCAAGCCGACATTTCGGTCATACTCGAAATCTTGCGTAGCGTAGATGATGTCAAAGCCGGCGATCCATAAAGCTACCGTTATATACAAAATCCATGCAGCCGGATCAAAGCCGCCGGTAATCGCAACCCAGCCGCCAAGCGGAGACAGTGCAATCGTAAAGCCAAGGAAAATATGGCATAACCATGTAAAGCGCTTCGTGTAAGAATATAGGACAAGCATGACTACGGCAATCGGCATTAATTTAAGCGAAATAGGCTCCAAATTCGCGGTTGCTATGAAGAGAAGAACGAATGAAACGATAATAAACAGTAAAACCTCAGCTGATTTTAGCAATCCAGCCGGCAGCGCCCGCTTCTCTGTTCTCGGGTTGCTCAGGTCAATCGCCTTATCGATAAGCCGATTGAGGCTCATTGCCGCGCTGCGAGCGCCGAACATCGCAAGCGTAACCCATCCGATCTCGCTCCAAGAAGGCAAACGCTGCTCCATCATCACCGCTCCCAGAATTGACCCCATAAAGGCGAAGGGCAGTGCAAAGATGGTGTGCTCAAACTTAATCATTTCAAAAATAATACGTAATTTGCGAATCATTGCTGTTTCTTCTCCTTTGTCCCCATATGCAGCGCAGCTACTCCGCCGGTCAGAGGATATGCCTTCACCTGATCAAGACCCGCATCTTCAAACAGCTCAGCAAGCTGCTGCCGACCGGGGAACATTTTGAGCGATTCCGGAAGCCATTTGTACTCTTGAAAGCTCTTGGCTACAAGCTTGCCCATTTGCGGCAAAATACGCTCAAAATATAAGTTGTACATCGCTTTAAACGGCTGCCAGGTAGGCTTGGAAACCTCTAAGCATACGACAAGGCCGCCAGGCTTCACGACACGCTGCATTTCCTTTAGAACCTGCAAATAGTCGGGCACATTGCGAAGGCCGAAGCCGATCGTCACGAAATCGAAGGAGCTGTCCTCGAAGGGCAGGCTCATCGCATTACCTTGGACTAATTTAATTTGCTTATTCAAGCCAAGCTTTTCAATTTTGAGGGCACCGACATCGAGCATGTTTTGGCTAAAATCAAGACCAACAATTTCCCCGGTGCCGCTGGCGTCCGCCAGCGCGATCGTCCAATCACAGGTTCCGCAGCATAAATCCAGCGCAGTTTGCCCAGGTAATACGTTCATTTTCTTCATCGTAAATTTCCGCCAAGCTTTGTGCCTGCGAAAGCTGATCAGATCGTTCATCAAATCGTATTTTGGAGCTATCTTCTCAAATACGCCATGTACATGGCTTTTTGAATTCGTATCCATCCCTCAAGTCACCTCGTCTCGTTGAGTGCAGGCGTGTAACCGGGCTTTTCGTTTAACAGAGCATCGACGATAGATGTCAATTCACCGAGCAACTTGTCCGATTCCAGCTTCCCAGCCAAAGCCTTTACGGCATCAGCCGACTGCTTCAGCTTAGTCATAAGCTTGCTGCGCACCTTATATTTTTCTGTCAAGCTCTGAACGAATGCAGGCTCCTGCATGCGCTGGGAGAGCTGCTGCCGTTCATCGTCGGTTCCCTCCTGCATGAGATGCCAGTAGGCCCAGCTCTTATCGAACCGAGCCGAACCTTCACTGCGTGCTATCTCATCCCGTACAACCTCGCAGCGGCTGATGCCCATCAAAATTTCTGACCAGGCCTTTGCGAGGGTCCCTTCCAGCACGTCAGTAAAAATGTAAAACAATGTGCTTCTAATCTGCACCGTGCTGCTCAATAATTCCTCTGCGGTCATTTTGAGCTGCCTCATCCGAACGTATAAATTCACTTTCAGTCTGTTAACCTCGGAAACCGCGCTGCTGATTTTGGATATCATATCAATTTGGCCGGCTTGCGAGAGCAATTGATAAAAAGTCGCGCTAAAGTAATCTCCTGCCAGCACCTTGAGCTGTCTTGACCGCATCTCCGGCTCAGTACGCTGCTCTACATCCGTATCGATTAAATCATGCGTATCCATTCCTAACTGAACCAGAGATATGACTAGTGTATAGAGCTCGCTGTTTGGCCTCAAGGACTGCTGCTCGTTTAGGAAAGCATGAAGCATTCGCAATCTTGCGTCCGATAAGTCAGGCAGCGCCGTATGCGCTTTAATCATGTCATAATCTACATACTTTTGAGCTATTTCAGGTATACGGTACGTTTTCATGGGGTAAGCCTCCGAACAGAGAAGCGCAAATCGCCGCTCAATAATCTAAACTATTATAGCACAACTTTTTCTAAAGAGCATACGATTCAACCTGCTTGTTCAACAAATTGCAACATCCATGCCATCTAATCTTGCGAAATAGACGAAGGCTTTACTGTAAAACCAGATACTGGTCCAAACCGATCTTCCCAAGCCGAGGTAAAGCTTACCCTTAGTCTTTTTCGCCATAGCTCGTCATGGATGGGATCAGCCTGAGCAAGCCCATCCATCTCGTGGATGAGCCATTCATCCGTCTTCCTCACATCGATAGCAGCAAGCAGAGCTTCGCCATCTTGCCTATCCTCAACCATTCGGATGAGCACCCGCTTCACATTTTCAAGCTGCAGGAACGATACGCGCACCAGCTTCTCTACATCTGCAAACCAGACGGTTGGCCTCCCCTTGCTTGTACTGATGCGCATGTCAACGGACAATATCCCGTTGCTCCACTCGGCCTTATTCATTCGTTCATTTAGCTGAGCAGCAATTAGTACATCCACTAAGTTGCTGTTTGTAAGCCGAACGGCCGGCGTTGTTCGAAACACGGCTATCTCATGGCCATCTGCTGAACGCTTCGATGCCAGATGAGGCAGCCAGGTCAATATTAATGTGACAGCTAGAGCAGTCACGCATGCGGTTAAGAGTGGTTTTCCGATTTTCACCCTGCACCTCCAAATAGTAGCCCATCCACAGAAAAGAGACTCATACTTCATTGTACGAGCGTTTGTGTATGTTTATTCGGAACGCAACAGGCAAAAAAAAAGCAGGCTTAGCCTGCCTTGCACGTTTGCTGCTACTGATCGGTTTCCATCGTCCCGTATTTCGTCATGACGACCGCTTTACCCCGTATTTTAATAGCTGAAGTATGATCAGTAAATTGGCAAATCAAGATTTCGTTTTTGTCCAATTTTTCCGTATGATGAAATTTTGTGTCCAGTCCGCGTGTTAAACCGATGACTTGAACGCCTTGGTCCTTTGCTTTTATAACAATATACTCGCTTTGTGTAGGCTCCACCATTATCCCTCCGCTTCCGAAATTCCAACTATCCATGTGAATTATAGTGGAAGTACGACATTTGTGCAATCTCTTCCCGCCTGCGGAGCAGCAAAAGACGCCCGAACGGCGGACCGTCCGAGCGTCTTATGATCAAAATATAACCATTTACAAGGTTGACCCTTATCTATTGCTTATATTCGATGTGCAAATTGCCTTTGCCGCCGAAGTCCGTCAGCATCAGCCGTTTACGCTTTCCTATGCTTAATTGGATACGAGGTCCTTAAGTGATTTTCCTGGTTTAAAAGCAGGCGTTTTGCTAGCTGCAATCTCGATTGGATCTCCCGTTTGCGGGTTGCGGCCTTTACGGGCTTGACGCTCGCGAACTTCGAAGTTTCCAAATCCAACCAACTGCACTTTATCTCCGCTTTGCAAGGCATCGGAAATCGCATCAAAAACAGCATCAACCGCTTTTGTTGCATCTTTCTTCGAAAGATCAGTCAATTCAGCTACTTTGCTAATCAAATCTGTTTTGTTCATTGTTTCACCTCCTCCAAAGTGCTGTATAGCATCATTTTGTTATAAGCATATAAACTCTCATCTTATCCCTCTTATTAACGGAAATCTTCAAAAATATACCTTTTGACCGAACAAACCTATAGTAATACAGCCGTTTGCCAATTTCAAGTACTAACCGGCAATTCCTCCAAAACAAATAAGCCGCTCCCTGTTTGGCAGCGGCTTATTCGATATGCTAGATTCAATACTTACAGGATGATCGCAATCAACCCGCCTGAGCCCTCGTTGATAATGCGTCCAAGCGTCTCTTGGAGCTTGTAGCGCGCGTTGTCCGGCATCATCGCAATTTTCCCTTGAATGCCCTCTCGCACGATGGAATGAAGGGAGCGACCGAATATATCAGACTCCCAAATCTTGATTGGATCATTCTCGAAGTCTTGCATTAAGTATCTAACCAGCTCTTCGCTTTGCTTCTCCGTGCCGATTATCGGAGCAAATTCCGATTCCACATCGACGCGGATCATATGGATGGACGGTGCTGTAGCCTTCAGTCTGACCCCAAAGCGCGAGCCTTGGCGAATGAGTTCCGGCTCGTCGAGCGCCATTTCCGCAAGGGAAGGTGCCGCGATGCCGTATCCGGTCGTTTTGACCATTTCCAGCGCCTCTGCAAAACGGTCATACTCTCTTTTGGCATGAGAGAAGTCCTGCATAAGCTGCAATAAATGGTCTTTGCCCCGAATTTCGACACCAACGACCTCCATAAGGATGCGGTCGTACAGCTCATCTGGAGCGTACAAGTCGATTTCTGCAACACCCTGCCCCATATTCATGCCGCTGAGTCCTGCCCGAGCAATGAAATCATATTCCATGAACTGGGTAACTACGCGATCGACGTCCCGCAGTCTTCGAATATCTTTAACCGTGTCGCGTACTGAGCTTTCATAGTTGCTGCGAAGCCAGTGATTGTCGTTCAGCACCATAACCCAGCTCGGCAAGTTGACATTCACCTCATGAACAGGGAACTCGTAGAGGACTTCCCGCAGAACGGAAATAACCTCCTCTTCCCCCATCGTCGCCACGCTTAGCGTCATAACTGGAATATCGTATTTCGCCTGAAGCTCGCTGCGCAATTGAAGCGCTTCTTCACTCTTAGGGCGAGTGGAGTTTATGACGAGCACAAATGGCTTGCCGACTTCCTTCAGCTCGTTGATGACACGCTCTTCAGCAACAACATAAGAGTTGCGCGGAATCTCAGCGATTGAGCCGTCTGTTGTGACTACAACACCGAGTGTAGAATGCTCTTGGATAACTTTACGCGTTCCAATCTCAGCCGCCTCTTGGAAAGGAATCGGCTCATCGAACCATGGAGTCGTAATCATGCGCGGACCGTTTTCGTCCTCATAGCCTTTCGCGCCTTCAACTGCATATCCTACGCAATCGACCAGTCTCACGTTTACCTCAAGTCCATCGGTAACCCTGAGCTGTACCGCTTGATTCGGAACGAATTTAGGCTCTGTTGTCATAATCGTCTTGCCTGCGGCACTTTGAGGAAGCTCGTCAATGGCTCTCACGCGGTCTGATTCGTTAGCGATGTTCGGAAGAACAACCGTCTCCATAAACCGTTTAATGAATGTTGATTTGCCCGTCCGGACAGCCCCGACAACCCCGAGGTAAATATCCCCGCCGGTTCTTTCGGCTATATCCTTGAAAATATCTACTTTCTCCACTGAATATCCCCTCCCAATTGATTTTTCCGGTTCGCCGCCATCCACCGGTCAATAGGGCAGGCCAGCGACGCAACTCGTACATGCTTTGTGGACTAGTAACATCTTATGTGCCGGCTTTCCGATTATGCCGATTCCTTCTGCGAAATCTTTTTTTGTTCGTCTGCGAGCTTCCCTTCCAAGATTGAAATATATGAGAATAAGAGCATATCTATGACCCCAATAGGCAAAAAAAAACCTCTCCAAGACGAATAGTCAAGGAAAGGAAACATGAAAAGGATAGATTTATTCTGGCTTGTCCTACTGCTTCACGGCCTGGGGCTCATTGTTCACCAAATGATAGGACGGCGCTTTAACGGGAACAAAATCCGATCCATCGACCAGCAATTTCCGCAAATCAAAATTCGCATCGTAATCGAATTTGCCGCTTTTTTGCACGAATTGCATAATATCTATACCATAATCGGAGTAGACAACGCCATTTTCATCCACTAAGGCTTGAATGGTTTGACCTGAGAACACGCTGCGGATAACCGGCGCTTCCTTCTTCATCGCCTTGTAATCGAGCTGATAAAAGCCTGGATACATTTGCTCCCCCTTCGGAAGCACGCTATTCGTTTGAACATAGGCCGTAACCCAGCTCTGGATATCGTTGATCTTCTGGAAGGCTAAGATGTCAAGCAGCTTTACGCTTGGCTTCGTCTCTTCATCGATGACAAGGAAACTAAAGTTTCCGCCGTTCTCAAATGCTGCGGTTGGAATATCGGTTAAATAGCCTGTCCGGCCGAGTTTAGCGAAATCAACGTAAAACTTTTCGTATCTCGGCGTTTCTGCTGTACTGTTTTTGATCGGAAGCATACCCGTCTCCGCTTGATATTGATCAATCGCGGCCTGAACATTGCGAACAGCCTCTTTGGGTACGACTTGGTTTTGCTTGAGCTGGTCCTTCGGATAAAGGCATCCAGACAAAGAAAGCAGCATGATGAATAAAGCAACAAACGCCGCCGTTTGGCGTGTATGACGGCGCAGCCCCCTCTTATTAAAGCGATTCATATCTTTCCTCCTCACGTTACCATAAACGATCGTCTTCCTCCGCTTGCCGTGCGAGCTGTCTCGCAACCGCCGCGCGAAGGGGATCAAGCGGAATCTCCACATCAACCTTGCCTGCCACTCTCGCTTGACAGGACAGCCTGATATGATCGCCGTCCAAGCCAGAGAGCTTATGTTTCTCATTGTCTCCAATTGGCTGCAGCTCGCTTCCAGGCATCACAGTGACCTTGCACATGAAGCAGGCTGCTTTGCCCCCGCAGCGCGTGCGAATCGGTATATTGGCGCGTCTGGCGGCGTCTAGCAGCGTCGTACCTGGTTTAACCTTAATTTTACGGCCAGAAGGCCAGAACGTAACCTCACCGTCCATTACAAGCCACCAGCCTCTCGAACCGACATCAAATGATGCAGGCTCCGCTTCGCTTCTAAAGTTAATGCATTGCTTGCTTCAATGGCTTGAAGCGCAGCTTCATGTCTTGCTGGCGCCTCCGCAAAAGCTTGAATAATAAGCTCTACCCGGTCCAATCGGCTGCGGAGAAAATTAAACCAAAGCTCGTGCGCGAGAGGAGCGATAAATGCTGGATTTGCCCGTTCAATCCATTGTATTTGCTCGGCATGCGGAATAAGCAGCTCGCGAACCATAGTCTCATAATGATTGCCGCCAGCATGCACATGAAATCCTCCGACCAGCTCAACTTGAACGTCATGTATGAGATAATGGCTCAAGTTAGAACGGTACATGTCCGTTATGCTTAACGTTGGCTCATCAATCGCAAAAGTCTTAAGCGATTCATATAGGGATGCAACATCCCGTTCATCGCAATAAATGTCCAAATCTCGCGGCTCTGCGGATAATGGAAGTCCTCGAAGCATTAAGCTTGCGCTCCCGCCGACAATCCATTTCGCTTTGCTTGATTCCGTGGCTTTCATGACGGCAGCCAGCGCCTTATGAATGCGATCATGTTCTGTCATCACCGGCACATCCTTTTTATTCAAGCGTAATATTCCATTAAAAATAAGGCTTGTTAGCAGCTGCTATCGTTGCATCAGCCTGTTTGACAATCGCTTGGCAGCCGAGGCGATAGCCCTCTTCGAACTCCTCCGGCTCAAGCCGATCCCATTCCTCGTCCGTTATGCCTTCCAGCTGGTCTGCCCCTTCGGTTATCAAGCAGCGACAGCGGGCGCAGGTTCCCCGAGCGCATGAAAAGCTCCAATCGACGTTATGCTTCAGCGCAAGATCAAGCAGCGACAAGCCTGCTTCCCCTTCTACTACTGCTGTTTTTGTCCGACCTTTTAACTCAATCATTATATGTCAAAGTCTCCCTTTCTGTTAGCTTCTTTGTACCCTCGTATGTATGTTGGACTAAATAATGGAAATAAGGCCGCAAATAAATCCGATGATTAACACAATAAAGGCAATCAGCGAAAGGACAAATTTCAGTACACCCTTCGTTTTCAAGCGAGCAAACGTAATTAAAAGGGCCGCAACCGCCATCATCCCAATGCCGAATAGCGAAACCCACATTTTTGTCATTGCATCCATAGTAATTCCATTCTCCTAATCTATATCATAATGAATTCTCACCCATTATAACATCGCATAAAAAAAAGGACAAAAGCTGACAAGGTACATCACCGAATGCGAAAATTCGGAAGTACCCCTAGCTTTTGCCGATAAGCTTTATTTTTTGATCATCATTTTCATGAGAGTTTCCATGCTGTTTGCGCTCATGCCGCTGGCCTTGACTGCTTTGACAATATCGTTGACCGTCGATTCGGTAACCTTGACATTAGCCATATCCGATACCTGCTTGATCAGCTTGCGCAGCTCGGCTTCGTCTTTTATCGTTTCTGCAGTAACGCCGCTTGCCAGTTTTTTGACCGAGTTTTCCGTTATATTCTTGCCGGTTTTTTTGTTAATCGAATTAAGGATGTCTTTGGAAAAGTCCTTCGCCATGCCCTACACCTCCAGGATGCGCTAGTGTCTTGCTCCATGCATCATATGAGGTGGACGTAGGTTTGGTGTAGGCGCTGGTCCTTAGCCTATTTCTTCGATTTCATGCGTGCGAAGCCTTCCCATTAAATGCTCGACAGCCGTTCGCGGTGCTTTATTCGCGAATAAAACATCATAGAGCTCGAACGTGATCGGCATCTCTACCTCATACTGCTTCGCCAGATCAAATGCGGCGCGCGTCGTTCGAACGCCTTCGACAACCATTCCCATGCGGGTGAGCACCTCATCCAAAGGCGAACCGTCAGCCAGCATATAGCCCGCACGCCAATTACGGCTATGCTTGCTCGTGCACGTTACGACAAGGTCGCCAACGCCTGCTAGACCCGCAAAGGTAAGCGGATTCGCCCCCATTGCTGCACCTAGTCTGCCGATCTCGGCCAAACCTCGGGTAAGGAGGGCTGCCTTGGCATTATCGCCAAACTGAAGGCCGTCCGACAATCCCGCTCCAAGCGCAATGATGTTTTTGATCGCCCCAGCTACCTCTACGCCAACGACATCATTGTTCGTATAAACCCGGAAATGCGTATTCATGAGCGCATCCTGTGCTTGCTCCGCCGCTTGAATATCAGTTGAAGCAACAACGACTGTCGTAGGCTGCTTCAAAATCACTTCTTCAGCATGGCTTGGGCCTGACAGCACAACAAGCTGATCGAGCGGACGCCCTAACTCTTCTGAGAGTACGGTCGTCATCCTCTTCAGCGTATCCGTTTCAAAGCCCTTGGTTGCATGTACGACAAGCGTGTCGCTGTGCAGGAACGGTGCAGCTTGCTTCGCTACCTCGCGCATTGCACCCGATGGCGCAACGAACAAGGCGAGCTCAGCATCCTGCAGCGCGTGCTTCAAATCCGTCGTAGCATGGATAAGCTCAGGCAGCTTTACGCCTGGCAAAAACTTGCTGTTCTCATGGTTTTGATTAATGCCTGCCGCCTGCTCCGCGCTTCGCGTCCAAAGCTTAACCTGATAGCCATTATTTGCGAGCACAGAAGCAAGCGCCGTTCCCCAGCTTCCCGCAACCAGCACAGCCGCAATTTTCGTTGTTGATGGGTTGCTCATTGTCATCCGACGCTCACTATCCTTTCTTAGCACCTAGCTTGTTTTCCGTTCCTTTGAACAGCTTTACGATATTCGTCCGATGACGTACGAAAGCAAAAATACAAATCAGAACACTTGCACAAAGTAAAGGTACGGAAAAATAAAAGATAGAGATGAATAATGGCGTTAGAGCAGCAAACAGCAATGAGCCGAGGGACACGTACCTCGTTAAAGCAATCGTCACAATAGCAATAATACCAGCGCATAGCGCCGGCAAAAATGCAAGCGTCGCCACAACGCCAACCGTTGTGGCAATTCCCTTGCCTCCCTTGAAGCGGAACCAAATGGGCCAATTATGTCCTATGATGGCCGCAAGACCGCATAGTACTGGAATCCATTCGTTATCGCCAAGAACGCGGCCGATTAATACGGCTGCGACGCCTTTAGCGATATCGAGTACAAATACGAGTATGCCCGGCCCTTTGCCGAGCACCCGCAATGTATTCGTCGCGCCAGCATTACCGCTGCCATGCTGGCGTATGTCGATACCCTTTACCCATTTTGCGATAACGATGCTGAATGAAACTGAACCTAACAAATAGCTTAAAGCAACCGCGATTACTCCGTATAACAAGCTACTTCTCCCCTAATCTTCTTCGGACTTACGACGTGAGAATATTCGTATCGGTGTCCCCTCAAAATTAAATGCAGCACGAATCTTATTTTCCAAATAGCGCTCATACGAGAAATGCATAATTTCCGGATCGTTAACAAAAACAACGATCGTCGGCGGTTTCGTAGCTACCTGTGTAACGTAGTTGATGCGCAGACGCTTGCCCTTGTCGGATGGAGGCGGATTGATCGCCACAGCATCGGAAACAACATCATTAAGCAGATGCGTCTGAATACGCATAGCATGCTGCTCGGATACATGCTTAACGACAGGCAGCAGCTTTTGTAAGCGCTGTTTCGTCAAGGCAGATAGATAAACGATTGGCGCGTAGGACATAAACAAGAAATGATCGCGGATATTTTGCGAGAAATTTTGCATCGTTTTCTCATCCTTATCGACGATATCCCATTTGTTCACAACAAATATCGATGCTTTTCCTGCTTCATGCGCATAACCTGCGATATGCTTGTCCTGCTCGATGATGCCCTCTTCTCCATTAATAAGAACAAGAACGACATCTGCGCGCTCGATCGCTTTCATCGCACGCATAACGCTGTACTTCTCAGTTGATTCATACACCTTGCCGCGTTTGCGCATGCCTGCCGTATCGATCAGAACATATCGCTGTCCATCGCGCTCGAAAGGCGTATCAATTGCATCGCGCGTCGTGCCTGCAACGTCGCTTACGATTACACGATCTTCGCCAAGCAAGGCATTGACTAGCGATGACTTTCCGACATTCGGACGTCCAATAAGGGCAACACGAATGACATCCTCGTCGTAGCCGTCATCTGTCAGCTCCGGCAAAAGCTCGACAGCAGCATCAAGCAAATCGCCGATTCCAAGTCCATGCGAGCCGGATATTGCGATTGGCTGGCCAAAGCCAAGTCCATAGAACTCATAAACCTCGTCCATACGGCCTTCATTATCCACTTTATTAACTGCCAGTACGACAGGCTTGCCAGAACGAAACAGCATTTGAGCAACTTCATCATCCGCATGCGTCAAGCCAGTTTTCGCATCGGCCATAAAGATAATCACGTCTGCCTCTTCAATGGCAAGCTCGGCCTGCATACGAACAGATTTCATAATTTCATCTTCGCCATCAATCTCGATACCACCGGTATCAATAATGCTGAACGATTTTCCATTCCATTCTCCGGTTCCGTAAAGCCTGTCACGAGTGACTCCCGGTTTATCCTCAACAATTGCTAGACGGTCGCCGATAACCCGATTGAATATGGTGGACTTACCCACATTCGGACGACCGACGATAGCGATAACGGGTCTTGCCATAGTTTGTTTTCCACTCCTTCAAAAATACTCACGATAACCATCATAGCAAAAAAGTACGTTCTTGGCTAACTTTTCATATTATCGATGATCGACCAGTATGATTGTGCCATTCTTTAAATCATGCGCGCTTGCATCCAAAATCTTCTCCAAAAGAAAGGAGGTTTCCTCTAATTTATTTTCATTTTCCGCAATAAAAATAGGCGCTCCACCCCCAACCGACTCAGCCCTCAAGGATACGACAGCTACGATTTTAGCCATTCTCGCCTGCCTCCTTCTTGTTTACGGATGCTTCAGACGGCATGCGAACGGCAGATTCCAATATCGGTACCCGCAAAATAACTTCTTTGCCTTTAACCGAATCAAGCTCCTGCGGCAAAATGAACACGGCTAACCGCCCATCCTTGATGTCAAGCTTGGCCATCGGTATTAGTGCAGGTTCCCCGTCGTCCCGGTATACGCCGAGAATAGTAGCCAAATCGTACAGGATCGCTTGACGCTGACCTAGATTGCTCAATGTAACCTTTCCGTTTGAATTGAAGGGAGTCAATATGTATCCCATTCCTCGCTCAGCAATAATTTCTTGATTTGATTTCAAGCCCACATTCATAATATAAACGTCTCCGACGAACAAATCCGGCCCGTCAATCTTAACCTGAGCCGCTTGCACAGCAGCTATATGAGATACGGCTTTTCCTGATTTTAGTTTCTCAACAATAACGAGCGACAAAATTCCGGCTAAAATTCCGATCCAAATATTCACTAATATAGCAAATAAGCTAGTAAGCAATGCTGTCATAATGACTAAGTAATTCCGTCCCTCGAACACCATGGCAATACCCTCAATATAAGTTGAGCCTCGCCCTACAAGCTCCATGCTGTCAATTTTGGTTAATGTCTCGCGCTCCATCTTCCGAACATCTCTAAACTGCTGCGCAGCGAGCGTTAAGAAAGTAATGGCCGTATAATCCTTATTGAATAAGGCAGGAACTGCAACGGCACCAAGTGCCGCTGCAATGACCCCTAAGGATATATGGATAATCTGGCCATGCGGGTAAGTCGGATACTGTCTATAATCCGTCCTCAGCATGAGCAATCGCGAAATGATGCCAAAGGCGATACCTAGCAGCACGCCAATCAAATATTTATTTTCGACCAGATAATGCTGCATTATGAAGGACGTCCTCCTTTAATTTGCCATAGCATAACGCTTAGCTTGGATGTGCCTATCCGAATCGCCTTGAGCATAAGGCTGAACGCTCTGGCTGCAGCCAAAGCAATCCAAAAGCTGTCCCACCAAGATAAAGAACCAAGATGGGCTGTATACGCCCCAGATTGCAGCAGTACATTCAGCGTCTCCCCAAGCACCGCTCCCCAAACGATCATTCCGAATTGATGCTTCACTTGGGAAGTAAATGCGCCGCAAAAAATGCCGGTAAGCAATGGACCATCCCAGCTTGGGTCTATCCAATAAAAGACTGGATCAAAGCTGTACATTTTCCGAATGAAACCCCAAATGGCGGCGATCATCAGTGTACACAAAATCAAATATCCGTAATAGCTCCATTCATCAGATCCTTTATAAGTTAGCAGGCTGGAAATGATAAGGAAGAAAACACTGACATGAATCTCGACCTGAATATGTTCTGAAAATGGTGACCACCAAATCGACATGGTTAGCAGCAAGCCCGTCACGATTCCAAAAATCGCCAGCGAACGACGGCTTATTTCTGGTACAAGATAAGACTTCCAGCCTGTTGCAATCAGGATGAATAAAATTAGAACAATCCACAACGAAATAAATCCAGGATTCATGATATCACCTCTTGTAACCCCTATTATGCACCAAAAAAAAGGAGCTATTCCTGCGATGATTCGCAGAAATAGCTCCTTTGAGTATGAAAGAAATTTATTTAAGGTTTTTAAGCTTATCGCCGAAACGCTCTGCAAGCGAGTAGCTCATGCTCTCGTTGCTCAAGCTTACGTTCGGGTTGTCGATTTTCTCGATTTTTGGCGAACGTGGAGCTCTTTCAGGTCTAGCGCTAGGTGCAGCTTGCTCAGGCGCTTCTTCTGTTTCTTTGATGCTTAGGCTAACGCGTTTCTCAGCCGGGTTAAAGTCAAGAACTTTCGCTTGAACCTCTTGCCCTTCTTGAAGAACTTCGTTAGGAGTCGCAATATGGCGGTGTGCGATTTGCGAGATGTGAACAAGACCTTCAACGCCAGGAGCGATTTCAACGAAAGCTCCGAAAGGAACGATACGGCGAACAGTACCTGTTACGATATCTCCAATTGCGAATTGGCTGCCAGCAGAATCCCAAGGACCTGGTTGAGCGGCTTTCAAGCTAAGGCTGATTTTGCCAGCTGCCGGATCAACTTTAAGTACTTTAACACGGACTGCTTGACCCTCAGCTACAACATCCTTCGGATGTGCAACATGCTGCCATGAAAGCTCCGATACGTGCACAAGGCCGTCAATGCCGCCGATATCAACGAAAGCGCCGAATGGTGTAAGGCGTTGAACTGTACCATCAAGCTCTTGACCAACTTCAAGCGCAGCGATTACTTGTTTCTTGCTTTGTTCGAAATCAGCGTCAAGCACTTCTTTTTGGGACAGGATCACTTTGTTGTTTTCACGGTCGATTTCTTTAACCTTCACGCGAAGCGTGCGGCCTTTGTAATCGGAGAAATCTTCAACAAAGTGGCGCTCAACCATAGATGCAGGAATAAATCCGCGTACGCCTACGTCAGCCACAAGTCCGCCTTTTACGACGTCAGCAACGGCAACTTCAAATACTTCGCCGCTCTCAAAACGTTGTTGGAGCGTATCCCAAGCTTTTTCGCCGTCGACTTGACGTTTGGAGAGAACAAGCTTCTCTTTCTCGTCGTCGATGCTTACTACTTTAAGCTCAACCTCTTGACCGATTTGAACAGCGTCCGTAGCGTTGTCGATCTGCACAGCAGAAAGCTCACGAATAGGAATAACACCGTCATATTTATATCCAAGGCTTACATAAGCTTGGTTATCTTCGATTTTGACGATCGTACCTTTAACGGAATCGCCTTTTTTCAAAGACACGAAATTATCCAAAGCGTCTTGGCTTACTTCTTCCGCCACGGATTCTTGCACATTAGTTTCTTCTGACATTGAAATAACCTCCTCAGTTCTAACCCCAACTTTATTTAAATCCGCAATCGCCTAGAGCGAAAGCAGCATTTAAAACATAAATTAACGATTGCTTGCAGCTAGTTCACGAATGCGAACCATAATAGCGTCTGTTACTTGTTCAAGCATATCTGGCGATGATTCTTCAATAATTGCGGTAAGATCAATAGGCTTGCCATAACAAACAACGATTTTGCTAAATGGCTTATACTTCCCGATTATCGCAACGGGAACGATCACCGCACCGCTTCGTATTGCAATCATTGCAGCGCCCTTCTTAGCCGCTCCAGATTGATTGTTGCGCGAGCCCTCCGGGAATATCCCCATCACATTGCCTTCCTTCAGCATCGTGATTGAAGACTTGATCGCATCCTTGCTCACACCGCCGCGCTTGACCGGAAATGCGCCAAACGAACGAAGGAGAGGACCGAAGACAGGAATTTTGAACAATTCCTCTTTTGCCATAAAATGCACCTTGCGCTTCACTTTGACACCTACAGTAGGCGGATCAAAGTTGCTCAAGTGATTCGAGGCGAGGACGACTGGACCAGTGGCTGGAATATTTTCCGTGCCTCTAGCTTCCAACCGGAATAAAAGCGTGTAAAGAACTCGCAGTATAAAACGGAAAAACACATATGACATAGTTTACTTCGCCTCCGCCATTTTGGTTCGGCTTAATTTCACAATTGATGCAATTACTTCGTCAATTGTCATGGCGGTGCTGTCGAGAACAACCGCGTCAGAAGCGCAGATCAGCGGTGAAATGTCGCGTTGCTCGTCCAAGCGATCACGTGCAGCAATCTCTGCTTCCAATTGGTCAAGCGTGATCGTCTGGCTGTCCACTATTTCACGGTAACGGCGAAGTGCCCGTTCCTTAACGGATGCGGTTAGAAAAATTTTCAATTCCGCGTTAGGCAGTACGTGTGAACCAATATCCCGGCCATCCATGACGACGCCCTTGCGCTCGGCAAGCTTGCGCTGCATGACTCCGAGTACTTCACGTACCGTTTCATTCGCTGCAAAATAAGACACCTGAAGTGTCACCTCGCGCGAGCGAATCAATGCGGTTACATTTTCTCCATTCACAAATACCGACTGACCTTGCTCGCCTGGTGCAAGCTCAATCTCTAAGGATCTTACAAGTTCAGCTAGTTTGGCAGTCTGCTCCACCGTTACGCCTGCTCTCTGCGCGCTCAGTGTTACTGCGCGATACATTGAGCCCGTATCGATATACACATATCCTAGCTGCTCGGCGACTTTTCGCGCGACCGTACTCTTGCCCGCGCCTGCCGGCCCGTCAATGGCAATGTTCATGCGGTCGCTGTCACCTTCGTGATGCACCACCTAAGGTCAACCCCCTTTTAGTAGAGACAGTTGGCCGAATGCACGTAAGAATGCGACGCAAACCTCTCAAGAAAAAAGCAGGCTTTGCCTGCGAACGTGAAAATTATACCACACTATAGAAGCAGATGCAAAAGCCGCGCGTCAGTTCAAGCGGGTTCCTTCCCACTGATCCACGCCCGTTAACCAATGCCGAACAGCATGATTTTGCAAAGCTGCTTGTGAAAATACTAATAAAATGATGAGCCCAATAATGATTTTCCGCAGCAACCGGCTGACTTCCTCCGTCAAATTCAGCATTTGCTTGCGGCTTCTTTTTTTACGTAACAACCGTTGCAGCACATGGCTCGCTCCCTTCCTGTTTCAGGGTAGTTTTCCATGTTTCCCAACAATTATTCATCGATTGCGAAATTCTAGCTGCTTCTCAAAGCAGTACCTTATAACCTTCTGCCGCTCAGAGTCATTGATGCTGGCATATTTGACCATCGCCTGCTTCTTTCCTGACTTAAGCTCGACAACCCTTACAATTTCTCCTTGAAAAAAAGCATGTTCAATCGCGCCGTTTTTATAGGGAACAAGAAGCCAGCAATCCAGTACCTGCTCAGGTGCCAGCTGCCATTTGCTATCGCAAATAAATGATATTCCTCCACCGCCAACATCATCGGTTTCACAGACGAACCTTACGTGAGTAGACAATTTTACCGCGATTTCAAGCTCAGCCGATACGCGGAGGAAACTACGGCGCTGTACCTTCGTTATGCGGTCTAGTTCTGGTCTGCGGATTTTGATTAGCTTGATGCCATCCTCCATAAAACCGATAACATGCGAATCAAAATAATGTTTAATTCCATCTGCAGAAATAAAAAAAACAGAAAGCTCGTCACCTAGAAAAAGTCGTTTGTAGCGTCCAGATTTCTCATTGATCGGTATCTCTATAAGTAAGCCGTCCTCTTGCTCATCGGCTATCCGCGACTTATATTCAATCGCTGCTTCCTCTTCGTCCGAAGAAGCGATTTGATAATGCAGCATTTGATTCAATTTAGGCAACAAATTGGCTCCCCCCTATTTACATGCATTATAACACGTCGAATTGTGGGGAGCCATATCGTTATTTGTCGGATGCTGCCTTTGAATCGTAAGTAGACATTTCCTCGATCGATTCTTCTACGCCAGTCTGCGAATTTATATATACGCGGTAGAGTGAACCATTGATTTTGCCCATGTACTCGTAGCACAGCACTTCTTCGCCCAAATCATTGTCAATCAGCGCCAGTTGCTCATTTTGAACTTTCATTTCCGGGTTTAAAGCTTTGCGCGCATCGGCTTTCGAGAGAATCGGACTTGGCAGCTTGCGCTTGTGATGCTCATAAACATAATCATTGGCCTGCAAGCCTACCGTTTCGCCATTATCGAGCGCGACCTTGACCGTTAGCTTATCGGGGTAAATCAGAACGCCGCTTTGCACATTGACATAGGTGAATGCACCCATATTTTTGAACAAATCGTAGCTGATCGCTTTCATACCGGAAAAGCCGTGTTTATTGAGGAAGGTATCCGCTGATGCTTGCGCCTTCGCCAAATCAACCTTTTTCTCTCCAATATCGCGTGGATTCATAAACCAAATGAGCTGTCCGCCTTTTTTCGTAAAATCCATTTGCAGCTTGTTGTTGCTGCCTATGTTTACGGTAGCGGAATACGAAGAATACTCTGTCCCTTTTCCGTTCTCCACGACGCGGATTTCCGCATCCTTTGCTTCCGTGAATTTTGCGGCAAGCTTTTTGATATCCTCTTCGGTTACCATTTTACCGCCCAGCATTTTGATTGTGCGCTTCTGGTACATGCTGCTGACCGATGGACCCCAGTTGATTTCAGGATACTCGCTGACCTTCTTGTCCACAGTCTTGAAGCCGTCAATGATGACATTGTCATTGTTTGACTTCTCGGAGGCAAGCGCAATCTCGACGTCCATCCAGCGCAAATGGTTAGCCAGCACTTCTTTTTGCATGCCGGCCAAACTTTTTGATATTTGCTCGGAATTGGCATAGAGCGTCTTCATCGTCTTGAATTCATCTGGCGTTAGCGGCTGTTTCGTCAAATCGCGTACAGCCGTTTTGTACGAGAAGTTAGCGATTCTCGACAAGAAATCTCCCGCTTCATTGAAAGGAAGCAGCGTGAGCGGAAGCTGGTTGATTTCGTTTTGCGCCTCGCTAGTTAAACGCCAGACGTTAACAAGCCCTTTGCGATGATAGCTTTGCGAGGTGGAATTGACAGCAAGCGTATTGCCAAGCTGTTGATGCAGCTGCTCGACATGATAAGTTAAGTCGTGGAACGCACGTTGATACTGGTTTTCAGCTTTTATCAATATCGAGTTTTTTTCTTGATGCTCTTGATAGCCCCAGTAAATGGCGCCGAGAAAAAGCAGGGACATAACCGGAAACAGAATCGAGCTGAGTCGATGGTACATAATACAAAAGCTCCTTTCTTGTGCAAAACCTGGTTTTAGTTTGGTTTGCCCAAGGGAGCTTTATGCATCCATCTATTTAATTGTAATAGCTGCTTTCATTTTGATTAAAATGCATGCTCTTCGATTTCAAGATCGTTTGCGTTATTGCAAATGCATTGCTTGAAGCCAGTATCAATCGAGTCTTTGTCTCTGCGTCCGCGCAGAACAAATTTCTCTCCGCACACGTTGCACCGGATCGTAACCTTAATCCTTGCAGCCTCCATATGCCCCTCCTCAGCCATTATTCGAACGCCATCGTTTCAGGCATTTCTATATAATGTCAGTATGGACGGATCAGCTACAGTTTAATCTCATCCTCGCGGACAAGAAAACGAAAGGGAGAACGGGAATTCGCATGATTCATTTTGCGCAGTCCCCATATCCAAAGGACGATCATAAACGGAATGATGAACCACATCCAATTGGTGCGTACCGTTATCATAATCCAGTCATACGTGCCATGCAGCAATACCGGAAGCACAAGCGATATCGCTAAAAAATATTTGCTCAAATGCTTAGGAGCAAACTTCGCTTTGCCTAAGTAGTAGCCCATCATGATGCCGAACAAGGCATGGCCCGATACTGGAAGGAGCGCTCTTACGAGAAGCGTTCCGAAAGTAGCCGGCGAGTAAATCGCATATAGAACATTTTCGAGCGTAGCAAAGCCTAGCGAAATCGATGAGGCGTACACGATACCGTCATATGGCTCGTCAAACTCGGTATGGTTGTATATGACATGATACAGAACAAACCATTTCACAAATTCCTCGACCCCTGCCGATTCGCCAAATGCAAACCAAACCGAGTGATCCCCCAGCCATAGCTGCAGACCGCGTTGAATAACCATAATAGGCACGACGACAAGTATGCCGAGCACAAACATTCTGGCAACCATATGGATTGGCTCCGCCTCGTAGCGGTCCCTCAAATATAAATAAGTAAGCAGCGAAACGCCAGGCGCAACGGCCGCAGTCAAAACGGAAAACAAAAGCATTGCGTCCCTACTTTCTTACACCCAGCCACGATAACGAACGGCCTCGGCCATTTTTCGCACGCCAGCCATATAAGCGGCAAGACGCATATCGACCTTTCGAGTGCGGTGTATTTCGTACACATGATTGAAGCCGCGGACCATCATAAGCTTCAGCTTATCATCCACCTCTTGCTCATCCCAGTAGTAGCCTTGATTATTTTGCACCCATTCAAAATAGGACACGATAACGCCGCCGCTGCTCGCGAGCACGTCCGGTATCAGCAGCACGCCTCTTTCGGACAAAATGCGCGTAGCTTCAAGCGTAGTAGGTCCATTCGCAGCCTCTACGATGATGGATGCTCGAATAAGAGAGGCATTTAGCTCCGTAATTTGATTCTCGATTGCCGCGGGCACAAGAACATCGCAATCAAGCTCCAACAGCTCTGAATTCGATATCGTCTTTGGAAATAAATTCGTCACATTGCCAAAGGAATCTCGTCGATCGAGCAAATATTCGATATCAAGCCCTTCTTCATTATACAATGCTCCGTTCACATCGGAAATACCTATTACCCTCGCACCGGCCTCATGCATGAATTTGGCAAGATAGCTTCCAGCATTTCCAAAGCCCTGAATCACGATGCGCGCATCTTTCAGTTCAATCCCTTTAAGGCGAAGCGCCTCGGAAATCATGATGACAACGCCGCGCGCCGTCGCGGTCTCTCTTCCCTTGGAGCCGCCAAGAACAAGCGGCTTTCCGGTAATAAAGCCGGGCGAGTCAAATTCACGGATGCGGCTGTACTCGTCCATCATCCAGGCCATAATCTGCGAATTCGTCATGACATCCGGTGCTGGTATATCTTTGCTTGGCCCAACAATTTGACTGACAGCTCGTACATAACCTCTGCTTAATCGTTCCACCTCGCGGAAGGACATCGTTCTTGGATCGCAAATGACGCCCCCCTTGCCGCCGCCGTAAGGCAGGTCAGCAATTCCGCATTTCAAGCTCATCCATATGGATAAAGCTTTAACTTCGTTTTCCGAGACGTTTGGATGAAAGCGCACGCCGCCCTTCGTTGGTCCAACGGCATCATTATGCTGAGAGCGATATCCAGTGAAAACTTTAGTTGTACCATCATCCATTCTTACCGGAATACGTACGGTCAGCAGCCTCATCGGCTCCTTTAATAGGTCAATCATATCTTGATCATAGCCAAGTCTTCGCAGCGCTTGCTCAATTACGATTTGAGTAGATTTCAGCACATCATTCGCTTCTTTATCACTCATTACATCCACCGCCTTTGTTTACATCTAATACATCTAATATGAACGCCTTTTCTCTACTGTATTCCCTTTTTCATTTAAGTCAATATACAAGAAGAGCATCGTGCAGACAAGATTCAGCCTGCAGATGCTCTTAACATGTTGTTCGCTTAAAATTTAAAATGATTACATATTTCCCGTACCGCTGACTCGGGCATAATCACTTTCCCATATTCTTCAAGCATCGCATAGGTTACTGAAGTCGCTTCACCATACTCTGCAAGCAATGCGATAACAGCATTGTGCCTGGAAACATCGATCAATGCTGGCTCTAACGCTAAAATATACTTGCCATTATAGGAATACAAACGTCCATCCTCGGTGAGAGTGGAGCTTTGCAATTGCTTGCATACCGAGATGACATCCTCAAATTCTCGAAAGGAATACATCACGACATCGCTTTGCTCAAGCGTAACTTCCATCTCATATATTTCATCTTCCGTGTCGTCATCTTCGGTTGCCCGATCAACTGCATGACTGTTCATTTTGCCACGGGTGACAATCACTACCATACCTTGAGCGGGGAGGGCAAACACTTCGACCGCTAATGGGCCGCTGGCATCGAATCCAAGTTCACTATATGCTTGATCCATCATTTCACTGAATAGTTCGTGTACTTTTGGAATTTCGCGCCACATGTCGTCCTTCTGGATCCCCCGTTCCAGCAGGTCGTCGAACGTCAGGAAAATCCGTATCTTATCCTGGCTCAGTCGTTCGATCTTCATGACAGGATCCTCCTCTGCAGCATCTGTTGTAATAACGTATGAATTTTTTAGAAAGATGTGATCAAATTGACCAAATCATACTATGTAACTACTTTATCATTTCTTTTCTTCGAATGCACTAATATTGAATGAAAAAAAAGAATCGTTTGGCCGTTTTGCATCACTGCTTAACGTCCAACGATTCAGCTATCTTGCTGTGTTTTTTAATGGGCAACTGCCGACGATTCCGCCTTGATTTTATCCGTTTCCCGCTTGAGGGCGGGGTCACTATTTACAATAGTTTCAATTTGTCCCCAAGCGGCATCTGATTTTTCGACGGTATCGTCTGAATGCTTTGGGGCTAGATTTACCGCCTCTTCTTTAAACGATTTGCTCATTATTTTCGAGACCGATTTGCGGGCAACCGACGAGCAAGCATCCGACAATGTGTTTGCTGCCCATGCCACAGCTCCAGGCTTCCTGCGCGAGACATACACGGTAGCAGCCGCACCAATTAATCCACCGACCAAAAAACCACTCAACTTCATGATCACGAACACCTCTTTCCTAGATCATCTTGTGTATTCAGGTGTTAGTTTGACCGTCAGAACAGACCCTCATTCGATATAAAATAAGGAAATCATTCTAGCTCTTTGATTAGGCAAGTATGATACAATGATGTCGATTTAGCTTGAATGACAACTTAGCCATGGAGGTCCATCACAATGAAGCGAATCACTCTAACGATCAGCATCCTGCTAATTGGTGCAATGCTGGCATCCTGCTCTGCACAGCAGCCTGACGAGAATTTTCCTGCTTCAGGAGAAGCCGAAGCGACGATGCAGCCTGCTGCTTCACCAGCTCCTGTAAGGCTAGAGGATAATGGAAATACGCCAGAAACGATACAGCCTGCTGAAACGAATGCTCCTGTCAGCAAGGATGAGACGCTGAATGCTCCTTTATACCGAATGAACGAAGCCTATCGCCTCGTACCGATCGAGGAAAGCACACCGAGCAAGGTCGTATTGCTGACCTTTGATGACGGACCGAAGGATGAAGCGGTACTGACAAGCATACTAGACACGCTTGATAAGCATAAGGCGAAAGCTATCTTTTTCGTTAACGGCTATCGGATCAAGCAAAACCCTGAGCTACTCCAACTCATCAAAAATCGTGAACAGGCAATCGGGAACCATTCCTGGGACCATATTAATCTAAAAGATGAAAACAAATCGGTCGTTGAAAAACAAATCGGTGACGTTCAATCTGATATTGATAACTTAATCGGACAAAAACCTGTATTTTTTAGACCGCCCTACGGCTCAGGCGGAGAAGTCGTGAAGGAAACAGCAAAAAACCACGGCATGCTTTACATGACGTGGTCGAATGGTTCCCTTGATTGGGATAAAACGGCTAAAGATAAGCCGGATGTGGTCATCAAAAACGTGCTCGAGCAGCTCCATCCCGGAGCCAATATATTGATGCATGAGCTGCAATGGACAGCAGATGCGCTTGAGGAATTGTTGACGACATTAGAGAGTATAGGCTACGGGTTTATTGACCCAGCTGCAATAGAGCTTATTCGCTAAATTTTAGTCCGTACCAGAACAAGCCCCCCACCAGACAAACGAACAATAAAAATAAAAGATTATAATACCATTTTGTTACTTTATTAATGCTGGAAGGATGTTTTCTCCGCCTTGGCGGCAGAGCCTCACCTTCATTGGAATCCGTTCCGATGATTGACGGCTCCGCCGTCATTTCTTGCTGACTTGCCACCCTCGGGCTTCCAAATTTCTCTTTCCTGCTCATGACTCCCTCCTGAATCGTATAATTAACCCCATTATGAAATCAATTAGAAAATGAGCGATAATCGGTGCCAATATAGAATCTGATTGTATATAGATCCAACCCAAGCCATAGCTAATCGAGAAAACGAGACCTGTCGGAATCCAGTGCTTTAAATACCTTACATGTATCGTAGCAAAAATAATGCTTGTCCAATAGGGACCAATGGCATGCTGCAGCGCCCCGCGAAATAGAAGCTCCTCGCATACCGCGACTACGAATGAAAGAACAGCAATATGCCAGATTGGTCGAGTTCGGAAAATTCGGTCGTTGACACCGCCGTCGTCAGCCGCTTCTTCTGGAACAAAACGGGAAATCAGTAGATCCACAACGACAACGGCGGCAGCGAGCCCAAGTCCCCAATATACAAATGCAAGCTCTTTAGGAGGCGTAAATAATCGGATCACATTTTGATGCTGAAATAAAACCCATATCAAACCGATAATAAAAGTAACAGCCTGTGTAGTATATAGATTGATAAGGAGCATACGGTCATCTAGATCATCAACGGACACCTTGCGAATGCGAATATTGCGAATATCAAATTTCTTCATAGCTTCCCGCCTGTCTGAATCATTCATATTTTCTTTTTCGACCTTTTCACCTATACTGGTAGAGCAATTCGACAGCATAATTTTTTTACATAGAAGGAGATAAAGGAAGAGATGGAAAAAAGATTAACGACCACCGCAATGCTATTTAGTATTGGATTTGTGTTTATGCTTATTTGTACGGTTGGAGCGTTCTTTTACGGCGTTCAAATCGGTACAGAAAAGACAGAAGCAAAATACGTGACCAAGGACGACGGCTCGAAGAAGGCGACTGCTTCTGTAAACCCTTATCAGCAGCAAGATCTTGTTTCTTTCTATCATACTGTATTTTTGCCTTATCGTGAATTTCAAAACGAATGGTTCGCAGCCATGAATAAATTGTCGCAAGGAAAAACAAGCGAAGCAACTTCCATGTTCAAGGATTTGGCCAATCTTGCCAATGCGAAATCAAAGGATGTGAGCTCGGTTGACATGCAAAAGTCTCCTCTGCTTGGACAATCACAGGTTAGCTACATTCGCAGCCTAAAGCTGTTTGAAGAAGCAGCAGACAAAGCGGCGATCAGCGCAAAAACATTGTCGTTCAACGAGCTTAAGAAAAATGTTGAGCAGGAGAAAACCTATCTCTCCGCCTCTCAGTTTGCGCTTAGCGCGCAGCAAGCCTATTATTCAGCTATGCTGAAGTGGTCAGCAACGGTTGATCTTAATATTCCTGGGGATTTCAAATCTCCCGCGCTGTTAGAGCTAAAGACGTGGAAAAGCCTTCCTATTACGATAAAAAACAAGCTGATAGCCGATCAGCTCATGACGCGCAAAAAGCTGACTCCCTACTATCCGCAGGATTTGACCAGCCGTGTTGACGAATTCGTCCTATCCGGACAAGCTGCAAAAATGAAGATGCGAACCTTGTCAGCGGTCGTTGATCTCCTCATTAATACGGAGGCCGTGCGCACTGGCGATTTTATGGAGAGCAAATCACGACTATACCAGAAGGCCCTTCTGCCTCAGCTTCCGTTTTTCTATCCAGAAACCAAATAGCCATTCTAAAGGATGCAACGATTAATCGTATTGAAATCCTTTTAACGAGGCTATAGCTGCCATCCCGCCTTCAACGTTGTGGAGGCCGCTGTAGCCTTGTTCTTCTAAATAATTGCAAACCGCAGCACTGCGAACCCCATGTGCGCAAACGATGTAAATAGGCTTTGAATCATCAATTTCGCCTATGCGTGCCGGGATCGAATTCATCGGGATCAACACCGAAGGCTCCAAATGATAAAAATCCCATTCAAACGCTTCTCTCACATCTATGATTTGTTTCCCGTCAACTTGTCCATTCTCCAGCAAATCAAGCAGATGTTGAGGAGTCATATCTTGCCAATTATTCATGCATAATGGCCCCCTATGTCATATTATGTTGTTAATGATGCTTGAATCATAACGAAATTTTCACAATTCAGCAAGTTTGAGGATTGCTTTTGTCCACTGCCTTGCATTAAAATAGTAAAGTCTGAGATCGATGATCAAACTCTCGTCCCGCTGCTGCATATCGGTGCCGGTAAGAGGGTTTTTCTGTTCATATTCAGCGAGGCGTCATAGCTTCGCCCCAATTTAGGAGGCATACTTCACATGTTTAAAGTGTTAGTTTCCGATCCAATCAGCGATTTGGGCATTCAGCAGCTTGTTGATGCGTCTGATGTCGCAGTCGACAAAAAACCTGGACTAAGCGAAGACGAATTGGTTGCCATTATCGGCGAATACGATGCATTGCTTGTTCGCAGCCAAACGCGCGTAACACCAAAAATTATGGAGGCCGGCAAGCAGCTCAAAGTTGTTGGACGTGCAGGCGTCGGCGTCGATAACATCGACCTTGAAGCCGCAACTCAACGCGGTATCATCGTAATCAATGCACCAGATGGCAATACCATTACGACTTGCGAGCATACTTTTGCGATGATGATGGCGGTTGCTAGGCATATCCCGCAAGCGTACATGAAAACCGTTAATGGGACATGGGATCGCAAATCGTTCCTAGGCGTTGAGCTTCGCGGCAAAACGCTTGGCGTACTTGGCATGGGCCGTATCGGAAGCGAAGTTGCTAAACGCGCTAAAGCTTTCGGCATGGAAATTATGGGCTACGACCCGTTTATGACGGAAGAAAGAGCGGAGAAAATCGGCGTTAAGCTAGCTAGCGTGGACGAGATCGTTCGCAATGCTGATTTCATGACGGTACATACGCCGCTCACTCCTGAAACTCGTCATATGATCGGCAAAGCACAATTTGAAGTAATGAAGCCTGGCATGCGTATCGTAAACTGCGCACGTGGCGGCATCATTGATGAAATCGCATTGGTTGACGCTGTAGATGCTGGAATTGTAGCTGGCGCAGCATTTGACGTATTTGAGGTAGAGCCTCCTGCAGAGGATCACCCTTTCCTTACTCATCCTAAAATTATCGTAACACCGCATCTTGGCGCATCTACTGTTGAAGCGCAAGAGAACGTAGCGATCGATGTATCGGAGCAAGTGCTTCACATCCTTCGCAACGAGCCGTTTATCAATGCGGTTAACATGCCTCCGATTCCGGCAAATCTGCAAAGCATCCTTCAGCCTTACTTTACGCTTGGCGAGAAGCTTGGCAGCTTCATTTCACAATCGACAGAAGGCGCAGTAATCGAAATCGTAGTTGGGTATGCAGGTGAGCTTGCAGAGGTTGATACTCAGCCGCTTACACGCCATATCGTTCGCGGTGTTCTTGCTTATCACCTTGGCTCAGAGAATGTCAATGTGGTTAACTCCCTGCACCTTGCGAAAGTACGCGACGTGAATATCGTTATTCAAAAGTCGCATGCTTCGAAGGACTTCACAAACCTTGTAACGGTAGCCCTTCGCACGAAGAAGGAAGAGCGCGTTGTATCGGGTACATTGCTGACGGGCTACGGTCCTCGCATCGTACAGATCGACAAGTTCCCTGTCGACGTCACGCCAGAAGGAAACCTGATTCTTATCTCGCATAACGATAAGCCTGGTATTATCGGGCGCGTAGGAACGCTGCTTGGCAATAATGACGTTAACATCGCTACGATGCAAGTAGGTCGTCAGCTTGTTGGCGGATCTGCCATTATGGTGCTGAGAGTCGATAAGGCTACGCCTAAAAATGTGCTTGAGCAGCTTACGAGCATGCCTGAGCTGAATACAGCTAAAGAAATTACACTATTTTAGTAGTAGCTAACAAAATGCTTAAAAGAGCCAATCGGGTGACCGATTGGCTCTTTTTGTTTCACGAACAACAAGAATTATCTGCTGTATTCTACAAAAAAAGCGTTCCCGAAGGAACGCCGTGACAACTATTGATGCGCTTCGACAGGAAGCAGAAGCGTAAACGATGTTCCCGAACCGGAACTGCTTTCGACAACGATACGTCCATGATGGAGATCAATTAAGTTTTTGACGATGGCAAGTCCTAGTCCAGTCCCGCTCGAAGCTCCTCGTTTGCGTGCTTTATCTGCCTTGTAGAAGCGTTCAAATATATAAGGAACGTCTTCGCTAGGGATGCCTTGTCCTTCGTCTCTAACACTCAGCTGAACATATAAGCTGTCATTTACATTTTCAAGCTGTCCAGCTAGTGTAATGGACTTTCCTGAAGGCGTATGCCTTAAGGCGTTATCAAGCAAATTTGTCAACACCTGCTCAAGCCGATCTTCGTCAGCTTCCTTGACGATAAGAGGCTCTAGCGGCAGTTCTGCCACCAGTTTAACCTCGCGCTCCTTCGCATACACTTGGAACTTCCGATGCACTCGCTTTAAGACATGCTTCAAATCAACCTCTTGAAAATTCATGTCCACATGTCCAGCTTCCATACGAGCGATATCCAGAAAATCATTGACAAGCCTGCCCATTCGAAGCGATTCATCATAAATGACTTGAACGAGCTCCTTGCGGTCTTCCTCGGATACAACGATATCGTCAAGAAGCGCTTCGCTGTAGCCTTGCAGCATAGACAGAGGCGTCCTAATCTCATGCGAGATGTTCGCGACAAAGTCACGCCTAAGCTTCTCCAGCTTATGCTCCTCCGTCACGTTCCGAATAACGGCAATCGCTCCCCGAACAACGCCTTTGGATTGCAATGGCGCCATAACAACGGACCATACATTGCTGAGCACATGAATCTTATCCGTCGCGTCGCGCCCCTCTTCCATGACGCTCTGAAACAAATCGCGCAGCGGCATCGGAACTTCAGAATTGGATGAATAGCTGTCATACATATCCTCTTGCCAAGCAAGCTCTACACCAGACCATTGATTAATTAGCAAATGTCCGCTTGGATTCGTAAGAATCACCTTGCCATTCGCATCGAACGTCATAACCGAATCACCCATACTCCGTAAAATGCTGGCAAGATGGTTTTTCTCATGATTCAAGTCATGAATAAGCTTATCCAGCTGCTCTGTCATATGGTTAAACGTATTTGCAAGCTCTCCGATCTCATCGCTGGAGCGAATATTCACTCTGGTCGAATAATTTCCTTGAGAGATCGAAACAGCGGCATCCTTAAGCTGCAACAGCGGCTGTTGAATCTTTTTGGATAAGAAGAAAGCAAAGAATGTCGATAATAAAAAACCAACAATCGCCGTAAGGACAAATAACACTTTTACTTGATGAGAGCTGCCATGTGATTTATCATCAAACCAAATATCGACATACTGGAGAAGAAAAACACCTACAATAAGCAATACGACTGCAACGAGCAGCATAATCGTCGCCCAAAGCTTCCCGACTACACTGCGCCACAGCTTTCCGATCAAGCGATGCCACCACTTCATTTACTTAGGCACCTCAAGCTTGTAGCCGACACCCCAAACCGTCGTTATCATCGATGCAGCATCGGGCGATACTTTGTTCAGCTTCTCGCGAAGACGCTTCACATGCGTGTCGACCGTTCGCAAATCGCCAAAAAACTCATAGTTCCAAACATCCTTAAGCAGCTCCTCGCGCGAGAAAACCTTATCTGGCGATACGGCCAAGTAATGAAGCAGCTCATACTCCTTAGGTGTTAAGCTTACTTCCTGACCGCCTGCTGTTACGCGGTGCGCATCATGCTCAATCACAAGATGCGGAAATACGATGTTGTTGCTCGAATTAATTTCTTTCGTAAGAAACGCTGTAGCCGATGAACGTCTCAATATCGCTTTCACGCGGTAAATGACCTCGCGAGGGCTGAACGGCTTTACGACATAATCATCCGCTCCAACCTCAAAGCCTTGCACTCGGTTCATCTCTTCGCCTTTTGCGGTTAGCATAATGACAGGAGTTGCCTTCACTTGGCGCAGACGCGAGCACACTTCAACCCCATCGATTCCCGGAAGCATCACATCCAGCAAGATGAGCGCATAATCGGTATTCGAGGCAAGCCTTAGCGCGGTTTCACCGTCTTCCGCCTCGTCGATTGTGTAGCCTTCCTTCTCTAAATACATTTTGAGCAAACGACGAATGCGTTCTTCATCATCTACGACCAAAATACGGCTTGAATAATCAGACATAGGGCACTACTCCTCTCAATCTATATTCTAAACACCCGAATATGAATGTAAACCCGCTATAACGAGGTTGACCCCGACAAGCGTGAACAACACCACAACAAAACCGATTACCGCAAGCCAAGCGGAGCGATGGCCCTGCCAGCCGCGCGATAGGCGGAAATGCAAATATGCACTGTAATACAGCCAAGTAATGAGCGCCCATACTTCCTTCGGATCCCAGCCCCAGAAGCGGCCCCAAGCTATATTGGCCCAGATCATCGCGAATATTAAGGCGCCCAGCGTAAAGATCGGGAAGCCAATAGCAATTGAGCGATAGCTGATTTCATCCAAATCCTCCGGATCGATGCCTTCCATAACGGGGTGAATGACTGCGCCCAGCGGCTTGCGGAATACGAGACGCAGCAAGCCATAAAGCAAGGTGCCTGCAATGACGGACCATACGACCGTATTTAGCTTTCGGCCGGAATTCGCGCCCGTCATCCAATATGGAGCTTCGAAGATTGGTTCCTTCATGCCAAGGAACGAATCAAATTTCACAATTTCGCTGTTATAGGGCTTAACGATTGCCGGCAGCGTATAAATGACTGTCTCCGTCGTTGTTGACTCAACGCCCTTTGCGTCAATGTTCGATTTTTCTTGAATAAATTGTGCTTCGTAGCCCATACCGCGGAACGCAAACACGGCTACGATAAAACCTACGATAAGGATAATGGAGTATAACGAAAATTCGACCCAGAACTGCGATCTTTTCGCTTCCTTCGTTTTCCCTTTAAAATCCACTACGCGCAAAAGGTACATAAGTCCAGCAGCAAATCCAACTGCAAAGAAGGCTTCGCCTAGAGCAGCTGTCGTAACATGCACTTTGAGCCAATAGTTGTTGAGAGCCGGTATTAACGGCTGCACCTCCTGTGGAAATACAGATGCGTATGCAACGATAATAACGGTGAGCGGCAATGAGAACATGCCGAGCAATGGTTTTCTATAGATGCTGTAAACGATTGTGAATGCGATCATAATCGCCATGCCGAGGAAAGTCATAAATTCATACATATTGCTTGTTGGAATTTGACCGCTTCCTGCCCAGCGGGTGAAGAAGAAGGTCATATGCGATGCTAATCCTAGGCTGGATGTGATGAACGCGATCCGACCCCATCGTTTCTCATGCTGCTTGGGGTCACGATTGCTCCATTTCTTGCCCGCAATCGCGATCACATAAAACATAAATGCAAAACAGTAAAGGAAAAATGCGACGATAAATGCGTCGCTGCTAAAATCGACTAAACTCACGCGTTGTTCCCTCCGTTATCAAGCGACTTCGGATCTACGGTTATCCCTATTTTTTGAAGCGCTCCCGCAACATCTGAACGCATACCGTACCAGTTTTTATTCGTATGTGCGCCTAATGAAAGCTCATTGCCATCAACACGCAGCCATATGCGGCGGTGCTGCCAATACGATCCCATTAACAGGCCGACCATAGAGAAGGCTGCTCCAACCCATACATAAGGCAGCGCCTTATCCATACGGACATTTAAGTAAGTGGATGCTTCGGAAAAATCTACGTTTTCCATCCCGTCGACCCGGATTTCAATTTTATCCGCAATGCCATGATTGATGGCGTCCTGCGAAAATTTCACCTTGTCCTTCTGCATCGGGAAATACATATACGGCTCGCCGTCTGCCGCGAGTCCCGGTCCTTTAACCGTAAATACAAACGCCGGAGCGATCGGATCACGAGATAAGGTAGTCGGCTCGCCGTTGTCGCCAATCGCAAATTCCATGTAATTGGCATATAAGTCCAGCGTGTATGGCCCAAGCTTATGCTGAAGCGCCGAGTCCTTCATCGGAAGATCAAACGGACCATATTTTTCACCTGTTTGTTTATTTACAAGAACGGGATGAACCGCATTCAAACGAGGTGTCGTATCAAAATCGAATTGGTATAGCTTTAGCCCCTTGTAATCTAGCGGCTCGTTTACGATAATATCGTGACGCTTCACTTCCTTGAGCTCCGGCTTCTTCGATTGATCGCTGCAGTTGCTTACGCATTCATATAATACCGCTTTCGTTTCGAAGAGCTTGGCTCGAGCTGTTCCCTTAAGCTTATCAGGCAATTCCTCATCCTTGTAATACTCAACGGTAAACTTTTCATTTTTGACAAAATAATGTGTATCCGCAATTTGTACGGTATCGCCATCGGGAACCGTAATGTAGCTATCCATCTGCCAGCTTGGTATGCTTCTAGCCAATATCGCCAGCAGAAACAGGATAAGACCGATATGATTGATATAAGGTCCCCAGCGGCTGAAACGATTCTTCTCGGCAAGAAGCGCCGAGCCGTCGCGATGAATACGATAGCCCTTGCGCTTAAGCTGTGCGCCGAATTTTTCTACCCATTCCTCAGAGTCGCCATCAATCGTATGCTTGTACACCGTTTTTTGGCGATGAATGAACTGCAAATGCTTCCGAATTTGCTGCTTGCTCAGTGCCCGGTAAAGCGGCAGCACCCGGTCAAGACTGCAAATAACAAGCGACGTTCCGATCATCACGAGCAAGCCGATAAACCACCAGGTTTCGTAGGTGTGCGACAACCCGAACAAATAATATAATTTGCCGGGCAAGCCGTAGGTTTCCTCATAATAAACAGATGGATCAAAGTTATTTACAAACGTGTTTTCTTGGGGATATATCGTTCCCAGCATCGCAGTCAAAAATGTGATAACGATCAAGTAAATCGCGATTTTGACGGACGAGAAAAAATTCCAAATTTTATCGATGTAATTCGGATTGCTCTTTTGCGATCTGCGGGCTACCCCGTCATATCGCATTTCAAGCGGCAGATCAGAAACATCATTGTATTCGAGCGGCTTGCCGCAGCTCTCGCAAAGCACGGTGCCGACTGAGTTTTGATGTCCGCACTCGCATTTTGTGTTTTCAACTACCAACACAGTAAAACCTCCTACATTTGAAGAAGCCGTTCAATCCGTTCGTCAATTTCCACCTCAGTCATTCCGCCTACTTTTATTTCCATTATCGAACCGTCCGGTTTTATGAAAAAAGTAGTAGGATATGACTTTAGCCCATAACTGCGTTCTGTTTTGCGGTTCACGTCGCGCAATATGGGATAATTCAAATCAAAGCGGCGAACAAAATTGTTCACGGTTAACGTGTCCTCGCTTAAATTAATCGCCAAGATTACGAGGCCTTGATCTTTCCATTTCGCATATTGTCGTTCAAATTCCGGCATCTCCTTCACGCAAGGCGGACAGAACGTGCCCCAAAAATTGACGACGACAGCTTTACCCTCATAATCGGTTAATTGCTGCGTTTTTCCTTCCAAATCAACAAGCTCAAACACCGGCGGCTTGCTGCCTTCCTTCAGAGGGCCTTTATCATCCGCGGCAAATAAGGTAGATCCTATCGCATATCCGCCAATTATCAAGACAGCAATCAATATGACGATTTGTACCGTCTTGCGCGATTTTCCCATCATTTAATTCACCACCAGCTTCTTTCTATACAGCCACGAATATTACCATTATAACGAAAAGTCGACGGCAATTACTGCCGCCGTCGATTACTTTTTATGAACTTTATGTGTCTTGTTTTGCGCTATTGCCAGCAGCTCTTTGATTTCCTGAGGCGTCAAATGGCGATACTTTCCTCTGCCTAGATTCTCTAGTCCAACCTCGCCAAATCGAATGCGCTTCAGCCTGATAACCTTATGTCCAATCGCTTCAAACATACGGCGAACCTGACGGTTGCGGCCTTCAAAAATCGTAATTGTAATCGTCGCTTCATTACCTTCCGTATCCACATCATGATACTCTACCTCGGCAGGAGCGGTCATGCCATCCTCCAGCTTGATCCCCTTCTGAAGCTGCTCAAGCGCAGTTCCATGAGGAACACCTTTGACGGTAGCGCGATAGGTTTTCGGTACGTGATGGCTCGGATGTGTCAACAAATTGGCGAACTCGCCGTCATTTGTTAGAATGAGAAGTCCTTCCGTATCGTAATCCAATCGACCGACGGGATATACTCTCTCTTTGATGCCTGGCAAGAAATCAGAAACCACTTTGCGTCCTTGCGGATCTTTGGCGCTTGTGATGACTCCTTTGGACTTGTTAAGCATGAGATAGAGCTTCTTCTCGCTCCGGATCGCTTTGCCGTTAACCGTTATGGCATCGACTGCAGGATCTGCTTTGACGCCAAGCGTCGTAACCTTCTCACCATTAACCTCAACCATGCCGGCCAAAATCATTTCTTCACATTTGCGACGGGATGCAACTCCCGCAGCGGCTAATATCTTCTGTAAACGTTCCAATGCTTTCACCTCAATCTCCATCATAACGATATGAAGAACAAAGTACAAGCTTCACTATCCGAATATGTATAAGCAAATGAAAATCGCGGCAAAAAAACCGACCAAATCCGAAAATAATCCTACTTTTAAAGCATAACGCGTTCGACGAATGCCTATAGCGCCAAAATAAACGGTGAGCACATACAAGGTAGTATCCGTGCTGCCTTGTATGGTTGATGCGATTCTGCCAATCATGGAATCCGGACCGAACGTCTGGATGAGATCGGTCGTGAATGCAAGTGAGCCTGCGCCTGTAAGCGGGCGAAGAATGCCGAGCGGTAACACTTCGCTTGGAATGCCCACATAATCAAATAAAGGCCTGACTGCTGAAAGCATCAAATCTAATGCACCCGATGCGCGGAACATGCTGATGGCGACCATCATGCCAACCAAATGCGGAATAATGTTGATCGCTGTCCCAAAGCCGTCCTTGGCGCCTTCAACAAACGTTTCATATACCGGCACCTTGCGCCTAAGCGCTGCATAAAGCGGAATAAATACAATTATGGCTGGAATCATCCACGCAGATAAGCTTGTGAACATACTATACAACCGGCTCACCTCCAGCAGCAGGGAGTGCCCCCTTCATTTTCGCGGGTCCTGAGAGTGTCGGAGTTATTGGCGGCGGGGGAGATTTTCTTCTGTACCAACGATCGGCAAGTATAGCTGCGGTAGTTGCAACAAATGTTGCTGCCAGCGTCGTGCCGATAATCTCTGCTGGATTAGCTGAACCATAATTCATCCGTATCGCTATAAGCGTGGTCGGAATAATCGTTATACTCGATGTATTAAGTGCTAACAGCGTACACATCGCTGGAGTTGCAGTGGAGGGATCCGGATTCAGCTTTTGCAGCTCTTGCATCGCTTTTATCCCCATTGGCGTGGCTGCATTCCCGAGCCCAAATAAATTAGCGCTCAAATTACTCATGATGTAGCCAATTGCCGGATGATTGCGGGGAACGTCAGGAAACAGCATGCGCACAACCGGCCCCAGCATGCGAGCCAATTTTTGCAGCAATCCAGCGTCCTCCGCAATTCTCATCATCCCCAGCCAAAATACCATAATGCTGATTAAGCCAAAGCTCACGGTGACGCCTGATTTGGCTCCCTCGAAGGCAGCTTGCGTCACCGCATCCATCTTGCCGGTTGCCGCAGCCACAATTACGCTCGCTACGATGAAAAACAACCAAATCCAGTTAACCATCTATGCCGCCTCCCCATTTGCAACATCCCTTTTATTAACATTAAAGCGTCTCCCGCGCTCCTCATGCCCTAATGATCAAATAATGCATCCAATACCTTCGATAAGGACTCAGTCAACTTTCCGCGATCATCCAGCGAAGAAGCTTTTTTAAATTCCTCTAACGATTGCATCGCATTTAAAGATTTTGTCGGCAGCTGAAGCCTGCTGCTAGAGACTTCATACACCGGAACAGCACCAATGCGATTGTCATTCATGTACCACTCCATAATACCCCGCTCGCCTAGCATGTAGCGTGTCGTATCCGCATTGTACAGCACCAATCGCGATTGAATCGCATCAGACTCATTCTCAGCAACAGGATACTTGAACGATTGGCCAATTGAATAAGGATAACCTGCGATCGATTGGCCTTTAGATGCAATTTCCTGAAGCGGATAATGGCCAAAGCCCCAATCGAGCATTTTTCGATGATCTGACCAATCATCGCTGTCATTGATCGTTACGGCAGCAAGCTGCTGGCCATTCCTTGTTGCCGAGCTTACTAAGCAGCGCAGCGATTTTTTTGTATAGCCCGTCTTTACGCCGTCTGCACCTTCATACATCGTAAGCATTTTATTTTTGTTCGTATAGCTGTACTCCCACTTCTCATGAGGGTTTGGCACCTTTTTCACTTTTGTGCTGACGATTTCTGCGAATACATCATTTTTCAAAGCATAAGCTGTCAGCTTGGCCAAATCATTTGCAGAGGAAAAATGCCCGTCCTCATCAAGTCCATGCGGATTTTTAAATTGCGTTTGTTTCAGGCCAAGAAAGGTCGCCTTTTCATTCATTAAATGAACGAAGCCATCCTCAGAGCCGCCTACATGTTCAGCTATTGCGGTCGCTGCATCGTTGCCGGATCTTAACATAAGACCGTAAAGCATGTTAAGAAGACTCATTTCCTCGCCAAGCTGAAGATAGATCGAGGACCCTTCCTTGCCTACCGCACGCTTGCTTGTTTTCACCATATCCGTCAGCTTCCCATGATCAATAGCCACGATTGCTGTCATTATTTTTGTTAAGCTTGCAATTCTCATCGATGTATCGCCGTTGCTGCTATACAGCAGTCTTCCCGACTCAACATCAATTAGCGCAGAAGCTCTCGCATTCGTATGCAACGGACTGGGATTGGCGCTTGCAGCAGTCATTCGGCTTGTCCCAACCACTAAGATCGCCAATAAACCAATCATGGCAAACCGTTGTAGCTTTTTGAAATACATGTGATAACTTTCCCCTCTCGCAGCGTTAGTAGATAAATCATCTTGTATATTCCAGTATATGCCTGTACACGTTGCTCTAGACGAAATTCAGCTAACTAAAAATGAAAAACTGCCCTCTCGGGCAGTTCTGTCATAAGAGGTGATCGTTTGCTTCTACTCGTCCGCTGATAATAGTGGAATTCGGATCGTTGTATGCTGCTGTGCTTGATGGCTGCTTCATCATCGATTGAAGCTTCTCGAAGACATGCGGAGCAGAATCGATAACCCGCTCAAGCAGATGCGTTTGATTATCGAGCGGAACAATTTTCACTCCGTGAGTGCCTACGACCAAAAACGCGATTGGCGTAATCGATACGCCGCCGCCGCTGCCGCCGCCAAATGGCATCGATACGGAAGCATGCTGCGCATCAGAATTTGCCCCATGCTTATGATCGGCATCATCCAATCGAATGTCGCTGCCCCCTGCCACAAATCCGAAGCCCACCTTAGAGATCGGCATAATAATGCTGCCGTCCGGCGTTTGAACAGGGTCGCCCACGATTGTATTGACGTCAACCATTTCTTTAATATTTTCCATTGCGGTTTGCATTAAGCCTTGAATAGGATGTTCTGCCATGCTTTGACGCCTCCTTTCCATATCCTCATCCGAACTGAAAGCTGCAGCCCGGCAAGAATAGCATAACCGAAGCGGATTTGAGCTATGCATGACCACTCTGTTCGAAAGGCAGATCCAATGTAAATGGGCTGAACAATCATTTTGGGCTCTGCCTTCAGCTTAACCATTTGAGACAGCACGCCGATAATCGATGTCTTCACTGACCATACCGCACCCGTTGCCATGGCTGTCCACATCGCGTCACCCGTCCCGACTGACGTTGACCAATTCCATTCAATAAGTCTAACCTTCGATAGCGTTTGCCTTACCCAACCCTTTAGATTTCGAGTTATTTCCAATATGTACTTGAATTTATCGATGCCTTTCATGATTTTATCTGCGTCAATATCCTCGTAATACTGCGACCAAGTGTTCTCTGATATGTTCGTTTTTGAAACCTGTTCCTTCAGTTGGACAGAAGTACCGGTAAATTGAATAATAGGCACCTTTAATTTGTATCGGATTATTCCGTATAGTGCTTTTATATTCAACTCAACATCATCATTGTCTCCCAGCCTCCGCAGATGTCCTGCTACAACAACCTGAGAGCTTAGGATAACTATTAAAATGAGCAAAAAAAAGAGACCGGCCGCCGTAATCCAACCGTAAGGGTAACTGAGCACCATCATGCTTCCTCCGTTTCCCTCATATGGGTTGAATATAGTATGACCCGGCGGTCAAATCTCATTCTTTAATTTCTTCAATTGTCATCTGCCGACCGTCTAAACGCTCGAACAGCAGCTGCGTTTGTTCCTCAAGAGCATCGTCCAAATCGACATTCCCTGGCTCTGGTAGCTCCTTGATCGAAGGCAAGCCGAAATAATCTAAAAATGATTTCGTTGTACCGTACAAAATCGGCCGACCGATTTGCTCGGCGCGTCCGACCTCCTCGATCAAATCCTTGGATACGAGCGATTGTATCGCTCTATCGCTCTTCACACCGCGAATTTCTTCGATCGATATTCTTGTAATGGGCTGACGATATGCCACAATGGACAACGTCTCGAGCGCTGCCTGCGAGAGCTGTGAACGGGTTGGCGTATAAGCCATTCTCTCAAAATAAGGCGCATGCTCCAAATGCGTCGTCAGCCGAAAGGATCCGGCGACCTCGGCGATTTGAATGCCGCGTTCCTCGCGCTCCAAGTCACGCTGCAAATCATAAACCAAATCAGAGGCAAGCTCGGCATCCAGCTCCAAAATATCGGCAAGCTGCCGCTTCGTCAGCCCCTCATCGCCTGCCATGAACAGCAGGCCCTCAATAATCGTCTTCAACTTCTGATAATCCAATTTCTGACGACTCTCCTTTCCAGTGAATGACGATGTCGTCAAACAGCTGATGCTGGAAGCAACGAATATGCTTCATCTTCATTAGCTCCAGTATCGCTAGAAAAGTGACCACGATTTCATGCCTGTCCATATTTTCACGGATAAGCTTCGAGAAACGAACCGTTTCAAATTGCTTCAACACAACGACAATATCCCGTATCCGGTCCTTGACCGAAATCTCATCGCGCTGCACCGTCGCAACTACATTTCGCCGTGAGGCTCTGCGAAGCGCCTTTTGGAAGGCAACGATTAAATCCGATAAATGCAAGCCCTCCACCGGATTAACCTTTTCTTCCTTCAAGAAAGGCGACATATCCTCAGGCTCTCTTGAATAGACGAGGCTGCGCTCGAATTCCTTCTCGCGCAGCTGCTCGGCAATTTGTTTGAATTTCCGGTATTCGACGAGCTTCTGGATGAGCTCATCGCGCGGATCCAGTCCGTCTTCTGGCCAATCCTCGTAATCATCCTCAAATACCGGAGGCTTAGGGAGAAGCTGCTTGCTTTTTATCGCCAAAAGGGTAGCCGCCATGACCAGAAACTCACTCGTAACCTCAAGCTCCAGCTCCTTCATCGCATGCAAGTAATCCATATATTGAATAGTAATCTCGCTGATAGACACTTCATGGATATCGATCTCGGCCTTGTCGATCAAGTGAAGCAATAGATCAAGCGGTCCCTCAAATGAATCCAGCTTATAAAGCACCGACACTTACATTTCCTCCCGCCTAGCCTTAAACTTTGCTGCTTAGCCTTGCAATTGCTTAGTCAAATTCGCCATTTCAATTGCGCTAGTTGCAGCTTCATAGCCTTTGTTGCCTGCTTTCGTACCGGCACGCTCAATGGCTTGCTCAATCGAATCAACCGTCAGTACGCCGAAAATAGTCGGAATACCTGTTTTTAATGCAATTGCCGCTACGCCTTTAGCTGCTTCGTTGCATACAAAATCAAAATGCGGAGTTGAACCGCGAATAACGGCGCCTAGCGTGATAACGGCGTCATACTTGCCGCTTTCAGCCATTTTTTGCGCGATTAACGGAATTTCGAAAGCTCCTGGTACCCAAGCTACTTCAACTTCGGAATCCTGCGCGCCGTGACGCTTGAACGCATCAAGCGCTCCGCCAAGCAGCTTGCTTGAAATAAACTCATTGAAACGACCAACTACTACTCCATATTTTAAACCTTCTGATACTAAATGTCCCTCATAAATTCGTGTCATTTGTCATCTTCCTTCCGATATTTAAATGATATAATCAATATCTTCAAAGCTTAACAAGTGGCCAAGCTTCGTTTTCTTCGTGCGGAGATAACTTTTGTTATCTTCATTTTCGTCCATTTGAATGGGAACACGCTCTACCACCTCGAGTCCGTAACCCTCTAGTCCTTTAATTTTGCGGGGGTTATTCGTTAGCAGGCGCATTTGGCGGACACCAAGATCCTTCAAAATTTGCGCTCCTATCCCATACTCGCGCAAATCGGCCGGAAAGCCAAGCTTTAAATTCGCATCAACCGTATCAAGGCCTTGCTCCTGCAGCTCATAGGCTTTTAACTTGTTGATCAAGCCAATGCCTCTTCCCTCTTGCCGCATGTACAGAAGTACGCCGCTGCCCGCTTCCTCAATCTGCTTTAGCGCAGCTCCAAGCTGCGGACCGCAATCGCAGCGATGCGAATGGAATACATCGCCGGTAAGGCATTCGGAATGTACGCGCACAAGCAGCGGACGCTCAGGATCGATGTCGCCTTTAACGAGTGCGATATGTTCTTTATTGTCCACGATGTTCGTGTAAGCTATTGCGCGGAAGGTGCCAAAATCAGTTGGCAGCTTCACATCAACCGCACGCTCAACGAGCTTTTCCTTTGCATTGCGATACTGAATCATCTCTTGAATGGTAATCAGCTTCAGATTGTGCTTTTCCTTAAAGACAAGCAAATCCGGCAAGCGAGCCATCGTACCGTCTTCGTTAATGATTTCACATATAGCTGCACCTGGAGCAGAACCGCACATGACTGCAAGATCGATCGCTGCCTCCGTATGACCAGCGCGACGCAGCACGCCGCCCGACCTTGCTATAAGCGGGAAAATGTGTCCCGGCCGGCGGAAATCCGCTGCCTTTGTCGTTGGGTCGACAAGCGCTTTGACCGTTTCCGAACGCTCATACGCCGAAATACCGGTCGTCGTTCCGATATAATCTACCGATACGGTAAAAGCCGTGCCATGGTAATCGGTATTATGCGACACCATAGGAGGCAGATCCAGCTGTTCCGCACGTTCCTGCGTAATCGGAACACATACAAGGCCGCGAGCCTCCGTTATCATGAAATTGATGACTTCCGGCGTTGTTTTATCTGCGAGCGCGATGAGGTCGCCCTCGTTTTCCCGATCCTCGTCATCAACGACTATGATCGGCTTGCCGAGTTTAAGGTCTTCGAGCGCTTCTTCGATTTTATCAAATGTAATTTTATCTGTTTGTTCCATATGAGTTTCCCTCCTTTGTGACAACCAAACCATTGAGACAACCAAACCATCGTAAACAACCAAACCTTTGTAAGGCTTCTACCTAACCTTCAAAGGCTTTCTACCAAACCTTTAAAGGCTTTAAAACCAATACCAAACCTTAAAGGCTTTTAACCAAACCTTAAAAGGCTTTAATTCCAAACCTTAAAGGCTTTAATTCCAAACCTTATAGGCTTTTCGAACCCGCCCAAACCCTCCCTTCCAAGGGAGGGCCCCAAGGACTGCGTCCTCTGGACACCTGCAAATGGACTAACGTTGAAGGGAATCAGTCGGTTGTATGCTGCTTTTTCTGTAGGAACGCTACCGTCCCTGCGGGACACGCTTTACTTTTAATGCTACTACCAAGCCTTCAAACATTTTATCAAAACCTTCAAAGGCTTTAGTTCCAAACACTCAAAAGCTTTAGTTCCATACCTTCAAAGGCTTTAGTTCCATACCTTCAAAAGCTTTAGTTCCAAACCTTTAAAGGCTTTTCGAACCCGCCCAAACCCTCCCTTCCAAGGGAGGGCCCCAAGGACTGCGTCCTCTGGACACCTGCAAATGGACTAACGTTGAAGGGAATCAGTTGGTTGTATGCTGCTTTTTCTGTAGGATCGCTTCCGTCCCTGCGGGACACGCTTTCTGGTTGAGCGCTTATGTCACTTAAGTGACTTAACACCTGAATAACTTTTGAGTTAATGAGTTGATATGCTGCTAAGTTTACCCTTGGCTCGCTTTCGTCCCTGCGGGACACGCTTTCTGCTTGCTCAAGATATTGGTTACTGGAAACCACCTAATTAGCTTGTTCATTAGCTTATTTACAGTATAGATGGAACTTCTCCAGCTAATTTGCTTGTTCACTAGCTTTTTTACAGTTTAGATGGAATTTCTCCTTCTAATTCGGCGCATTCCACCTGAAACAAGCTAATTTCTTATTATTACATGGAGCTTTTCCTGTTAAATGCATTTGGTTAAGACATTTTCATTAATTAACGTGAGTTTTTACCGTTATGATTAAAGTAGTGACAAAAAATACTCTTTTTTGAATTAACTGCAAATCGTCCTTAAAGATGCAAACTCACTCACCATATTATTATAAGAATCCATTTTCCATTAAAAATGATGTGGTGAGCTTGGTGCTTGCTTTTGCAGCTTCCGGCTGCTTGAAATGGAGCAGGTGATCGACGTATTTGCCGATTACATCGCACTCTATATTGACGGAGTCGCCTGCGTGCTTGTGCTGCAGTGCTGTTTCGCCAAGGGTGTGCGGGATGATCGATACGGTAAACGAACCGGAGCCTGTATCAACCACCGTAAGACTTATTCCGTCTATCGTAATGGATCCTTTCGGAATGACATAACGCAGCATATCAGCATCATCTAGCTGTACTTTGTACACCACTGCATTCGCATCTGTTTCACGATTGAGTATCTTTCCGGTTCCATCGATATGTCCTTGTACGATATGACCGCCAAACCGTCCGCCCGCCTGCATCGCGCGTTCTAAATTCACTCGCTCACCGGCACGAAGCTGGTGGAGGTTCGATTTGCGATATGTTTCAGGCATCACATCTGCCGAGAATGAAGACCCGTCAAAGGACGTTACCGTAAGACATACGCCGTTAACCGAAATACTGTCTCCAAGCATGACGCCATTCGTCACATGAGTGGCCCCGATGACAAGGCGCATCGCTTCACCCTGCTTCGTGATCCCTTTCATCTTTCCCACTTCTTCCACTAATCCGGTAAACATGGGGTTCCTCCTCAAACACCTTAATAAACGGGATAACCCGAGACGCAAATGTCTTCGCCGGCCATTTCCACGCTCACATGCTCAAGCTGTATGGCATCTGCCATTTTCTCGATTCCAGCGAAGGTGAAGGTGCCAGGAGCATCTGCTCCTCCGATAATTTTGGCTGCATAGTAGAGTATAATTTTATCGATAAGGCCTGCCTCAAGCATCGCACCGTTTAATTGACCGCCGCCCTCGAGCAGGATCGAGCCGATCTCAAGCTCTCCGAGCTTCTTCATCGCTTCGACTAAATCCACCTTTGGCCCTGTTCCGCAAATGACAACTTCAATACCAGCGGCCTCTAAAGCTTGTCGGTGTTCCCCGTCTGCCTCGCTCGAAGTCAATACGATGGTCCTGATAGACCGATCGGTTACTACGCGTGCATCTAGCGGCAAACGTAGCTTTGAATCTACGATGATGCGTACCGGGTCGATAGCTGGGACGGAAGCGCGTGTATTCAATAAAGGATCGTCCGCAAGCACTGTACCGATTCCGACCATAATCGCTTCATGCTGATGACGAAGCGTATGAACCTGCTCGCGTGCCGCAGCTCCCGTCACCCATCTGCTGTCGCCTGTACGCGATGCAATTTTGCCATCAAGCGTGCTAGCTGTTTTCAAAGTGACGAATGGCAGCCTTGTCGTAATATACTTATTGAACTTTTCGTTCATTTGCTGAGATTGCTGCTCCATGACGCCAACGGTAACATCAATTCCTTCTTCACGCAGCCTGGCGATGCCGCGGCCCGATACCTCGGGATTGGGATCACCGCTGGCGACCACAACCCTCGCCGCTTTCGCAGCGATGATGCGCTCGCAGCAAGGAGGCGTTTTGCCAAAATGACTGCATGGCTCTAGCGTTACATAAACAGTGGCGCCCTCTGCCTCATCTCCTGCCATCTGAAGGGCATGCACCTCAGCATGGCCGGTACCTCGCTTAAGATGCGTTCCGATTCCGATAATGCGGCCATTCTTCACGACAACACATCCGACAACAGGATTAATCCCCGTTTGGCCTGAAGCTTTTGACGCCATGTCGAGCGCTAAACCCATATAATATTCATCATTTAACACGTCCATATACAAAAATCACCCCTATCGGCAAACGATCCGACAGGGGTGATGAGTGAGTGATCCGAGAACTACGACAAAACCAATAGGCGTTGTCGGCTTTAATATCCGACTCCATCCTATTCCGCAAAAATTGCGAAAACGGTTTGTAAAATACGCTAAAAAAACAAACCTACTATGTAAGTGAAATAAAACACACATACAAATAAGCTGATATTATAGCTGTCGAAGCATCCCCTTCTCCCATCCAGACTATACTGTCGGTCCCGGATTTGCACCAGGTCCACCGTTCCAATCACCTTTGCATCTCAATAAATCAGAAAACAAAGTTTCTTAGACCGGGTCACGGACTGACGACAAGCACAGAAGTTCGGTTAACCGATCCTCCTGTACCTGCCGATCACCGCCGGTTAGGAATTTCACCCTACCCCGAAGGAAAGCTGCACTTACATAATTATAGTTAGTATCTTATCACTAAATCGTTTCAACTTCAACCTTTTCCATTTTGTCTCCGCCTTTGAAAGCATCAACAAACTCCATACCCTTCGAAACTTTGCCGAATACAGTATGACCGCCATCCAAATGCGGCTGTGGAGCGTAACCGATATAGAATTGGCTGCCGCCAGTGTTACGGCCAGCATGTGCCATAGCTAAAGTGCCGCGTTCATGCTTGTTCGGGTTGATTTCACAATTAATTGTGTAACCAGGACCGCCTGTACCAGTTCCGTTCGGGCATCCGCCTTGTGCAACGAAACCTGGGATAACACGGTGGAACGTAAGACCATTGTAGAAGCCTTCTTTAGCAAGCTTCTCGAAGTTTGCTACTGTGTTCGGCGCGTCTTGATCGAATAGATCGATTAGAACTTCTCCGCCGTTTGCTAGTGTGATTTTTGCTTGTTTTGCCATTGCTGCATCTACCTTTCTTTTATCCAGATAAGACTACGTTACCAATATCGCCCTTATTTCGCAAGCGGTGATTTTTGCAGTCTTGCCGGAATGACGTCATTGCATACGATATTTTCAAGCGATTCGCGCTTAACAGCAAGGTCAGCCTGACCGTCTTTTACAAAAACGACTGCCGGACGACGAATGCGGTTATAGTTGCTCGCCATTGCATAATTATAAGCACCTGTGCAGAAAACAGCAAGCAGGTCGCCATTTTCGGCTTTAGGTAATTCCAAATCCCAAATCAGCATATCGCCGCTCTCGCAGCATTTGCCGGCAATAGAAACCGTTTCTTCTGCTGCATCATTCGCACGATTTGCAAGCACTGCCTCGTATTTCGATTGATAAAGAGCTGGGCGAGGGTTGTCCGTCATTCCGCCGTCAACAGCGATATACTTGCGAACACCAGGAATGTCCTTGCTCGTACCTACTGTGTACAAAGTCGTTCCTGCATCGCCAACCATGCTGCGGCCTGGCTCAACCCAAATTTCAGGGAGCGGGAACTCGGCATTTGTGAAATTTGTAATAATTGCGCCAGTAATTGCCGCTACATATTCACTAATTGGAAGCGGAGTATCACCCTCAACATAACGAATGCCGAAGCCGCCGCCAAGATTGATGACTTTAAACGTAAGGCCAAGCTCGTTGCGAATCGAAACCGCAAAATCAGCAACCTTGTCTACAGCCATGCGGAAGCCTTCAACTTCAAAAATTTGTGATCCAATATGGGAGTGTACGCCCAAAATAACAAGGTTTGACAAAGCAAGCGCTTCTTGAATAGCTTGTTTCGCTGCGCCATTGCCAAGGTCAAAGCCGAACTTTGAATCCTGTTGGCCAGTTGAGATGTAATCATGCGTATGTGCTTCTACGCCTGGCGTAATACGAAGCAAAATATTCACTTTCTTGCCTTTGTCGCCTGCAAGTGCATTCAGCAGCTCTAGCTCCATGAAATTGTCTACTACGAAGCAGCCAATGCCTGCATCAAGCGCCATGTTGATTTCTTCAGGCGTTTTGTTGTTGCCGTGGAAGTGAATACGTTCCGCCGGGAAGCCCGCTTGCATAGCTGTATACAGCTCGCCATCGGACACAACATCAAGCGATAGTCCCTCTTGCTCGGCAATCGCGCACATTGCCATTACGCTGAACGCCTTGCTTGCGTAAGCGACTTGGAAACGAAGTCCGGAAGCTTTGAAAGCTTCAACATACTCGCTCGCGCGTTGACGTACGAGAGCCTCGTCCACAATATATAGCGGCGTTCCAAACTGTGCAGCCAAATCAGCTACATCGCAGCCGCCAATTTCCAAATGTCCTTGAGTGTTAATTTTACTAGTTCCATGCAGGTACATAATTTCCCCTCAGCTTTCTTCTATCTGCATGCAGATAGAACGGATAGAATTTGCATCAATAGCATCAGTATAACGCAATCTACCCGCGCTGCGAAATGGATAAATCCACATTTCATTTGCATTTTATGAATTTACTCGGTGCTTGGCATCTTATCGCGCTGCTGCGCTCTTAGATTATTTGGACGCGTCCGATTGTACAGCACCGGCTGGCGGATGATAATGCTCCATAGCGCCCTCATGTCAAAGGGGATGAATGGCCACATATATGGACGGTTGAACGAACGCTCCATCGTCAGCATCAGTATTATGGCTGTCGTCGCAATGACGAAGCCGGGCACACTGAAGGCAGACACCGATATGATTAGGACAAGCCGTACGATTCGGTTCGCAAGTCCAAGCTCGTAGCTTGGCGTTGCGAACATGCCGATAGCCGCTACGGACATGTACAAAATAACCTCATTGACGAAGATGCCTGTCTGCACCGCAATATCGCCGATCAAAATCGCAGCAACCAGCGACATGGCCGTCGCAAGCGAGGTCGGCGTATGCACGGATGCCATCCGAAGCAGGTCGACGCCTATTTCAGCTAGAAGAAACTGTACGACTAACGGCAGCTTGGCTGTTTTATTGGGACCGAGAAATTCAAGAGCAGGCGGCTTTAATTCAGGATGCATAACGAACAGCAGCCAAAGCGGCAGCATGAACAACGAAGCGAATATGCCAATGAATCTTACCCATCTCAAATAAGTACCGATAAATGGGGTTTGACGATTTTCCTCCGCATGCTGCATGAGATCCGCATAAGTGGTCGGGAGGGTCATAACGCTTGGCGAGGTATCAACGAAAACAGCCACATAGCCTTCAAGCAAGTGAGCTGCCACCGTATCAGGCCTCTCCGAATATCGAACCATCGGAAAAGGATTCCATCCTCGCTTTACAGTGGCCTCCTCAAGCTGCTTGTCCGCAAGCGGCAAGCCGTCTATCTTCACCATGGAAATTTTGTCTTTAATCGATTTGAGGAGCTCCTTGTCGACTAAATCATCGATATAAGCGATACACACATCCGTTTGCGTTCTCTCGCCCACTCTTACGATCTCATAACGCAGCTGCGGGTCGCGCAATCGTCTGCGAACAAGTGAAACGTTAACCATCAGCGTTTCTACAAAGCCGTCCCTGCTTCCGCGAACAACCTTCTCAAGCGAAGGCTCCTCGGGTCCCCGTGCTGGGAAAGCCTTCGCGTCTATCATGATGACACATGATTCACCGTCGATAAAAAAAGCAGTGCCGCCGGACATCACGCCGGTCAGCATATTGTTCCAATCCTCTTCCTTCGTCGCCTGCGCAGCAGGCACATACAAATCGAGGAACGAATGAAAGGCATGCACCGACAGATCCTCTGGCTGCAGATAAGTCAACCGTTTAAGCACTTCAGTCAGTAAGGTGTCCTTCACCAATCCGTTCATGCAAAGCATAGCCGTTCGCCGTTCGCCAAACGTCATCTCTCTTACGACTACATCAAAGCTTGTTTTATACCCAATCTCATGTTCCAAACGAGACAGCACTTCATCCAGCTGATCTGGAATCGGCGTTTTTTCCTTTTCCCCAGCTTGATGCGAAGCTGAGCTCCCTATCCTTGGCCTCTTTTTTACATGTGAGATGGAAGCCTCATCTAGTGCTAACCCCGACTCCTCCTGCTGCTGCTGTTCTCCGGCATTCACTGCGTTAGACGCCACATGGTTATCCTGATCTTCATGACCCTGCTCTGAATGATGATCCTTCATATACCCTCACCTCGTCGTTAATAAGCTACCATTGAAAAACCAGCCAATCGAATAATGAGCCAAGTGTTTTCCCCAGCACCATCGCCATTACGAGCCCAACCATATACGCCGATAGATTCATTCTCTTGGCCAAAATAGGCAGCACGTTCATAACCTCCGTCAATGCGGCGGCCAACATGCCGATGAACATGCCATCAATCAAACCCGCGGCGCTCAATAATAAGCCCGAAGGCAGCATTAATCGCCAACTCATAAAATCAGCGAACGTCCAGTACAACGAGCCGCATATGACGGCAGACTCAAACCATGCAGACAAGCGATATGCATTGGCAACCTGTGCCAGACGCGGAATAAGGTCAAGCACGATAAGCAGAGCTACCAATCCGCTGCCTACCGCAAGCCCGCCCGCCAAGCCTAGCAGCGCTACAAAAACATTTGCTAGCGAATTAATCATGCTTGTTACCGTTTGTCTGGTCGAAATCCGACTTTTTGCGCATTTCATCGGCGATGACGTAGGCATTCACATTTTCCTGATACATATATAGCTCAACCTCAAGCGGGTTCGGCTCCTCATTGAACCGTTTGCGGAATAAGTGATTGAAGAACAATACCATTCCAAGCCCGATTCCGAGCGAATAAGGGATTTGAAACCAAAGCGGATGCTCCGTTCGCTTTCCCGTAATCAGCTCAACAATCCGAATATGAACCTCCTTCATGCTGACATCTGTATGAAAGTTCATAATGGCGAGACCCGCTCCAAAAAACAAAAGCAGCCATGCCAGGATGAGTACCGAAATGCGCGGCTTAACCGGTTTCTCCGCAACCATAACCAGCACCTGAGGATCTCCATAGGCTTCTACTGCCATATCCGGCTCCTGTTGCCGTATGGCTTTGACGATCTGCAACAGATCGATGACGACGCGATTGCCGTCCGCACTCTTGTGCTCGTACAGGACAAGCTCCTTCAGCCGCCTCTCAAGCACATCATCCTCAGCTAGCAGCCTCGCAGCTTGCCCCAGAGTGACCCGTTGATTCGGCTTCGTGTAAATTCGTTTTTTCAAACGCAGATAGAGGACCGAATGCTTGGATGTTGCCATCTGTCAGCTTCCCTTCTGCTTATGCTTTGGTGTTTGTTTCCCTTTTAGTATGAGAAAAGGAGGATTCGGATACTCATGCAAAATGAGGTAAAAAATAGAAAAAAACCAAATCGCCTCAAAGGGCGATTTGGTCTCTAATCGATTGCAATATTTTTTTCTCAAGCCGTGATACTTGCACTTGTGAGATTCCCAGCCTGCTGGCCACCTCGGATTGCGTCTTGTCTCGATAATAACGCAGATATACGATTAACCGCTCGCGCTCACTCAATCCTTCAATGGCTTCAACCAGCGCTAGCTTGTCAAACCACCGATCCTGAGATTCATCCGCTATTTGATCCATCAGTGTGATGGGGTCGCCGTCATTCTCAAACACCGTTTCGTGAATGGATGTCGGAGGCTTATTCGCTTCCTGAGCGAAAACAACATCCTCAGGGGTAATGCCAAGCCGCTCCGCAACCTCGCTAATGGTGGGCAAGCGTCCTAACGTTTTGGAAAGCTCATCCTTCATTTTACGCACCTTATTGGCGGTTTCCTTAAGGGATCTGCTAACCTTCAACGTACCATCATCGCGCAAAAATCGTTGGATTTCCCCAATGATCATCGGTACTGCATAAGTGGAAAACTTCACATCATAGGACAAGTCGAATTTGTCTACTGACTTTAGCAATCCGATGCAGCCGATTTGGAACAAATCCTCGGGCTCATAACCACGATTGATAAATCGCTGCACGACCGACCAGACAAGCCGGATATTGCACTGAACGAGTGTATCCCTTGCAAGCGTATCGCCTGACTGACTTAACGCAATGAGCCGCTTTACTTCTGCGTCATCCAAATATGGCTGGGCCGTCTGCTTTAGATTGACATCCATGAGGTTCAACCCCTATACGCTAATTGTAGAGCGCTTTTTTCGATTCGATTCGTTTCAGCATCGCCACGCGAGTTCCGCCATCTACCATACTTGTAACCTCAAAATGGTCCATAAAATTTTCCATGATCGTAAAGCCCATGCCTGAGCGCTCTAGCTCCGGCTTCGACGTATAGAGCGGCTGCCGCGCCAGCTCAAGATCTTCAATGCCCTTGCCGTTATCCGATACGGTGATGGAGACGGAATCGCCCTCGATTTTCGCCTCGATCGTGACCTTGCAGGAAGAATCGCTTTCATAGCCATGTATGATCGCGTTAGTAACCGCCTCGGACACAGCCGTCTTCAAATCGTTCAGCTCCTCGAGCGTCGGATCAAGCTGTGACACAAATGCAGCTACCGCAATTCGTGCGAAGGCTTCGTTCTCCGATCGGGCGCTGAAGGAAAGCGCCATTTCATTCGATCCGTTCATGACACCACCTCCAAACTGGAAATTGCAGAACGTTCATTCTCGTGAATGGTCAATATTTTGAAAAGGCCCGACATCTCGAATAAGCGATGAACATTCGGATTTACGTCGCAGACGACCATTTTACCGCCCTTGCTCTTTACTTGCTTGTACCTGCCCAGGATAACGCCAAGACCGGAGCTGTCCATAAACTGCAGCTCCTTCAAGCTGAGGATGACATGCTCGCTGCTGCCTCGAAGGAGCGCCTCCTCCATCTTATAGCGCACGACATCGGCTGTATGGTGATCCAGCTCTCCCCTTAGCCTTACGATCAGCACATTGCGGTATTGCTCCAATTCTGCTTGCAGACTCATTATGCTGTTCATCTCCTTCAGGTTTTTTCAAACATAAGAAAGAATAAGCGAAGCCAGTATCCTTTCCTTACATTTTCACCGTGTAACGTACGATGATCAACAGACGATCATAATCAAACGTTTACACTTGCCGAGATAGAACTAGCAATTCTCCGCTCCGGCGACCATTTCCTGCATGCCGACAAAACTAGAAGCATACCGCTAACAGCTGACAAAATACGAGCAAGAAAACAGATGCAAACGCGCTGTATATTGCTCTATGCAAACAATCCTGAGAACGACCGCTTCAGCAATTTCCACCAGCCTGCCCGTTCAACCGAGAGCGGCGCATCTACATCGAACTCCTTCAGCACCTGATCGCCTTGATAGACGACAAGCTTGCCGATAGGCTGACCAATTTGAACAGGCGCCTTTAGGGGACCGTCAATTTTCAGCTCGTAGCGAATATCCTTCGTTTGGCTTCCTTTTTTGAGCAGCACGCTATAAGCATGCTTGGCGACAAGCGGAAGCTCAGGCGCAGTGCCCTTCTCAATTTTGAGCGTACCCATCGATTCGCCTTCTTTGATAATCGAGTGGTTCATGTATTGCGCGAACGTGTAGTCAAACATTTGTGATACTTCAGCGTTTCTTGTTTTCGTATCCGGCTCACCCATTACGACGGCGATGACTCGCATGTTATCTCGCTTCGCCGTAGCCGATAAGCAATATTTCGCTTCACTGGTAAAGCCCGTTTTCAGACCGTCCGCCCCGCTGTAGAAACGCACCAGCTTGTTCGTATTTACGAGCCAAAATGGCTTCTCTGACGTTTTGCGCAAATAATCCTGATACAGCCCTGTATATTTCGTAACTTCGGAATGCTTAAGCAGCTCTCTCGACATCACTGCAATGTCATGTGCCGATGAGAAATGATTGGCTACGGGCAAGCCGTTCGGATTGGAAAACTGCGTGTCGTTCATGCCCAGCTGCTGCGCGCGCTCATTCATCATCGCTACGAATTGCTGCTCCGTGCCTGCCAGCTTCTCTGCCATCGCCACTGAAGCATCGTTGCTTGAAGCGAGCGCAATCCCTTTGATCATATCGTCAACGCTCATCTCTTCTCCCGGTTCAAGGAAGATTTGGGACCCGCCCATTGAAGCAGCATACTCGCTTGTCTGCACTTTATCTTCCAGCTTGATCTTGCCGTCATCAAGCGCCTCCATGATGAGCAGCAGTGTCATAATTTTGGTAATGCTTGCAGGGGGGAGCTTATCATGGCTATTTTTTTCATAAATAACCGTTCCGCTATCTGCATCCATTAAAATGGCGGAACGAGCCGAAGTTGCCAAGTTGGGAGCTGGCGATTGATTAGGAGCCTGCTTCTGATCGGGAGCAGGTGTTGGCTCCACTGCGGCAAACGCTGCAGCAGGCAGCGCAATCACTAATGCGAGAATAAATAAACATAGCTTGATAGAACGATTTTTCAACTAGATCTCCTCCTGAAAGTTTATTGCGGCATCATTCGCTTATATTTCTCTTTTCAGTGTTGACTCTTAAGTTGGAAATTATTCCATTCGCTAGAGCTAATTGCGCAACAAAAAAATCCGCCCCTTCGTTCGGGACGGATTTCGAATTGCTTATTCATTAATTGCAGCGTGTAATCCCATCTGCCGTAATGACGGACAGCAATAACGGACGAGGCTCAGGCCGATCCGCGCGAATCGTATACGCTAGACGCACTCGTTCAGCAACTTCTTGTGCCGATGCGTTTGCCTCTCGAACATGAAGAAGCGCAAGCGTCTCGCCTGCATCCACTGAATCGCCAACCTTCTTGCGAAGCGTGACGCCAACCGCATAATCAATCGATGCGTCTTTTGTGGCTCTTCCCGCTCCAAGCAGCATGGCTGCAAGACCTAGCTGCTCAGCTTCAATCGCATTTACAAAGCCGGAAGCAGTGGCCGTCACCTCAACGATGGCTGGTGCTTGCGGAAGTTTGGAATAATCCTCGACAACAGCTGCGTCTGCGCCTTGTGCGGCAAGAAATGCTTTGAACTTCGCCAAGGCTGCACCGTTTGCAATCTGATCTCGCAGAAGCTGCTTCGCTTCGTCAACAGTGTCAGATTTCCCGCCTAATACAACCATATGAGCGCCTAAGGTCAAGCAAAGCTCTGTAAGATCGTCTGGCCCATTGCCCTTGAGTGTTTCAATCGATTCCTGAACCTCTAGCGCGTTCCCAATTGCGAAGCCTAAAGGCTGATCCATATCGCTAATGACTGCGGCCGTATTTCGGCCGACTTCAGTTCCAATATTAACCATGGCCTGCGCGAGCTGCTCTGAATGCTCCAGCGTCTTCATAAAGGCGCCGCTGCCCGTTTTGACATCAAGCACGATCGCATCCGCGCCCGCTGCAATCTTCTTACTCATTACAGAGCTTGCAATAAGCGGAATGGACTCTACAGTAGCTGTAACGTCGCGAAGAGCATAGAGCTTCTTATCTGCTGGCGCGAGATTTCCGCTTTGGCCGATAACGGCAAGTCCAATTTCGTTTACTTGGGTCATAAACTTCTCGCGCGAGAGCTCCGTACGGAAGCCTTCGATCGATTCAAGCTTATCGATTGTACCGCCGGTGTGGCCTAAGCCGCGACCGGACATTTTCGCAACGGGGATACCGACTGAAGCCACTAAAGGCGCAAGAATTAACGTCGTTTTGTCGCCTACGCCGCCTGTACTATGTTTATCTACTTTAATTCCACTGATAGGACCAAGATCAACCTGGTCGCCAGAGTTGGCCATTGCAAGCGTCAGAGCCGCTGTCTCCCTAGGACTCATTCCTTGGAAAAACACAGCCATCGCCCATGCAGACAGCTGATAATCGGGTATATCACCACGAGAGTATCCGTCAATCAAAAATGTTAACTCCGACGCGGTCAGCTCGCCGCCATCTCTCTTCTTCTGTATAAGATCTACCGACCGCATAGTTCTCTCTCCATTCGCCAAACCGTTATTGATCTGTTTATAACGCACGTCGTTCTCTTTGCACCTGAACAATAATCTCATCAAGCGATTGGCTTAGCACGAGCACGTCCAAATGCTGAAGGCTTTCATTCAACAGAGCTGTTTCAATCATCTTTTTACGCAACTGCTCCATCTGCGTGAGTAATTGCTTGTCCATGTTTTTGTCCACTCCATCTTTCTTTAATCATGGACATTATACGACGAAACGTAAAAAAAACACTGTCATATTGAGTCGACGCAAATATTACAATTGTGTTACAAAAAACATTACACAGCAGCAATTAATGAGGTAACTAGTCCCAAAAATTGGGACTTGACGCGTTCCGTCGTTTCCATAACTTCAGCATGCGACAACGGTTGATCCAAAATACCCGCGGCCATATTGCTAATACAGGAAATGCCAACAACTTCGATTCCCGAATGACGAGCTGCTATTACTTCGGCAACAGTCGACATTCCGACAGCATCGGCGCCAATTACTCTCAGCATTCGAATTTCTGCAGGTGTCTCATATGTTGGTCCAAGCAGACCCGCATATACGCCTTCACGAAGCGTAATTCCTTGTGCTTCTGCAATATCGCGAGCGATGGCGCGAAGACGCTTGCTGTAAGCTTCCGACATATCGGGGAATCGCACGCCAAGCTCATTGTCGTTTGGACCAATCAGCGGATTTTTACCGGTCATATTCAGATGATCGGAGATCAGCATCAAATTGCCCGCTTCATAATCGGTATTCACGCCGCCAGCTGCGTTTGTAACTAGCAATGTTTTTACGCCCAGCGCCTTCATCACGCGAACCGGAAATGCAGTCAGCTCCGGACCATAGCCTTCATACATATGAAAACGTCCGCGCATCAGGATGACCGTTTTGCCCGATAATGTTCCGATCAGCAGCTCACCTGCGTGGCCTTCGACCGTAGAGATGGGAAAGTGCGGAATGTCATGATACTGAATCGTAACCGCATTTTCCAAATAATCTCCCAGTACACCTAGTCCCGAACCCATAATCAATCCGATTTCCGGTCTTTGCTCCGTTTGTGACTCAATAAATTTTGCCGCTTCTTTAATATAAGCTGCTGTTAGTCCTGCTGCTGTTAGTCCTGCTGCTGTTATCGTACTCATCGTAATTCCTCCTAAAGTGAACTAATAAACGTAATTTAATCTTATGAAAGACTGCTCTTCATTAAAGCTCAGACAGAAAGCTTGTACCATTCGGAGGCGCTTGAATCCCGAAATTATCGGCGATTGTCGCTCCAAGATCAGAGAAGGTCGAACGTGTGCTCAGCTGTCTAGGCTGCTTAAATGATGGGCTATACAATAAAATAGGGACATATTCACGGGTATGATCAGTTCCAGGATGAACGGGATCATTCCCGTGATCTGCGGTAATAATCAACAAGTCCCGCTCGCCAAGCTGTCGCTCCAAATCGGGAACAGCACGATCAAACTCCTCCAATGCAGCTGCATAGCCTACTGGATCACGGCGGTGGCCGTAGAGTGAATCAAACTCGACGAGATTAGTGAACAACAATCCTTTAAATGGCTGCTTTAGCTGCTCAAGCGTTTTTTCGATACCGTCTGCGTTGCTTTTTGTAGGCAAGGAGGCTGTTATTCCTTCTCCATCGAATATATCGTTGATTTTTCCTACAGCAATCGAATCAAAGCCTGCATCCTTCAATGCATTCAAGACGGTTGGCTGAGGCGGCTTCACCGCATAATCATGACGATTCGGCGTACGCTTGAAATCGCCTGGCTTGCCGAGATACGGCCGTGCAATAACGCGGCCTACGGTAAATCGCTCATCCATCGTAAGCTCTCTCGCAATTTCACAAGCACGGTACAGCTCCTCAAGCGGAATAACATCCTCATGCGCCGCGATTTGAAATACGCTATCTGCGGACGTATAAACGATCCATGCGCCTGTTTCCATTTGCTCTGCTCCGAGCTCATCCAAAATGTCGGTGCCGCTAGCGGGCTTATTGCCGATTACTTTGCGGCCTGTACGCTCTTCGAATGGACCGAGAAGCTCTGGCGGGAAGCCCTCGGGAAACGTTTGGAACGGTACGGTCAGCTCCAATCCCATTAGCTCCCAATGACCCGTCATCGTATCCTTGCCAACTGACACCTCGGCCATTTTACCATAATAAGCTGCTGGAGCTTCCTTAGGCGGCTGCCAATTATGAATAGCCGCTATACGATCAAGACCCCATCTTCGCAAATGGGGAAGCTGGGTTCCAGGCACTCTCTCCACAATATGTCCAAGCGTGTGCGAGCCTGCATCACCAAATGCTGCTGCATCAGGCAGCTCGCCTATTCCAACGCTGTCCAAGACGATAACGGCAATACGATCAAATTTCATATGTATAACTCCCTTCTTTAGCATTGGATGCGCCTCGCATGCCGATCAGGCACGCGGATGCGCGCGGTTGTAAGCTTCCTTCATGCGCGTTTTGGGAACCTGTGTATATTTGAGCGTTGTCGAAATGTCCGCATGCCCAAGCAGCTCCTGAACGGCACGAATATCCGCGCCATTATCCAATAAATGCGCCGCAACCGAATGCCTAAGCGTGTGAGGCGTAATCTCCTCAGCAATCCCGGCTTCCTTTGCGTACTTCTTTATCGTCTTCCAAAATCCTTGCCTTGTCAATCGCGTCCCCAAATGATTTAGAAATAACGCCGATTGCGACTCTCTGAGCGTCATCAATTCATCTCTGCCCGAATGCAAATAATCTGTCAATGCTTCTGCAGCAAGCCGCCCGAAAGGAACGAGCCTTTCCTTCTGATTAGATCCGATGCATTGCACAAAACCCAGCTGCATATTGATATGTTCCACATTAAGCGATACTAGCTCCGTAACTCGTATGCCTGTAGCATAAATAAGCTCCAGCATCGCTCTATCTCGCTTGCCGGCAGCATTTTCAATGTTTGGCATTTCAAGCAGCGTGCTTGTGGCATCGACGCTCAATATGCTTGGCGGCTTCTTCTCTTGTTTCGGCGCTTCCATATAAATAGAAGGATTATTCGCAATAATCCCTTCTGTTAGCAAATAGTGAAATAAGGCACGAACAGAAACGATATGACGCGACAGCGTTGCAGCCTTCCTTCCCTGTTCCTTCAAGTGCAGCATATACCTTGAAATATGATGCCTTTGCACTTCGGCAAACTCCGATTGGCCATGATCTTGCATATATAGGATGAATTGATTTAAGTCCCTTTCGTACGATGAAAGTGTATTTGCCGACAACCCTCGTTCCAAGCGTAAATATTGAATATAACGAATTAAATGAGCTTTCATTGGACTTCCTTTCACATTTGACACGTTTCTGACTGGCTTATCTACAAAACCATTCAACATTCGACGCTAAAAATCCTGCTTGCACCCATTTTCTGTGCAGTCTGCATCATGCAAGCGCTACTCTCCGTACCAGTAAAACCAGCGCAATCGATCAGCAGCATTTTTGCTGTCAGGCGAATTTGGATCGGTAACAAAAACTTTTAGGGCAGCACCTTTAGGCTCCCTATAAGGATGGATTGGAGATATGGCATCAGCTAGCCAGCGATAGCCGCCTGTAACGACAAGCAGCAATACGGTAAAAACAACAATAAAAACGATGCGGCTCGTCCATCTCCGAATCGAGAAAACCATACAAACCAGCCTCCTTATGATGTCAATACGATTGTCCATCCGTATCACCATATGAGGAGGCTTATCCGAATATGCCATCAACTCTGAAGACTGTCTTAAGATACACTGTTCAACCATATCTCAAGCGATGTGTATGGCAATTGCACAGCGCTCGCGACCGGCTCGTAGGTCACGTTGCCAGCATGCGTATTGACTCCTTTTTGCAAAGGGATGCTTTTGCGTACAGCTTCCATGCCATGATTGGCCAGCTCTAATGCATAAGGAATCGTAACATTGGTTAACGCGAATGTTGAGGTGCGCGGCACGGCACCTGGAATATTGGCTACTGCATAGTGAACGACTCCGTGCTTCACATAGATCGGGTCTGTATGGGTAGTCGGACGGTCTACGGTAGCGATTGAACCGCCTTGATCAACGGCAACGTCTACGATGACCGATCCTTTCTTCATATTTTGCACCATTTGCTCTGTCACCAAATGAGGGGCTCGCGCGCCTGGTATGAGAACAGCTCCGATCAGCAAATCCGCTCTGGAGACGGCTTCGGCTATGTGATAAGGACTTGACATTAGCGTCCGGACTCTTCCTCCGAAAATATCATCCAAATACCTCATACGATCCGCGCTTCTCTCTAATATGATGACATTGGCTCCCATGCCAAGCGCAATTTTTGCCGCATTCGTACCGACTATGCCCCCGCCAATAATAACAACCTCCGCAGGCGGAACGCCCGGCACACCGCCAAGCAGGACACCTCTTCCACCGTTAAACGCTTCTAGAAATTGTGAGCCTACCTGTACAGACATTCTGCCCGCAACCTCGCTCATCGGGGTAAGCAGCGGCAGACTCCCATTTGCGAGTTGAATCGTTTCGTAAGCAATGCCTGTTACTCCTTTATCAACCAAGGCCTTCGTCAAATCAGGCGCTGCTGCCAAATGCAGATACGTAAACAGCAGCAAGCCTTCGCGAAAATAGCCAAACTCCTCGGAAAGCGGCTCCTTAACCTTCATAATCATTTCCGCCCTAGCCCATACCTCTGCAGCCGTGCTGATTAGCTCAGCACCCTCGCGCTCATAATCACTATCCTCGAAGCCGCTCCCGTTCCCTGCTCCCGACTCAACGAGCACCTTATGGCCTGCCGCTGCCAGCATCGTAACACCTGCAGGGGTTAAAGCAACGCGGTATTCGCTTTGTTTAATTTCCTTCGGCACTCCTACGATCATGACCATTTCCTCCTCCATCGCATTTTTCGCTTTCGCTCACTAATATTCTCTTTCTATGTTGTATGAACGATCGCCTTGGAATGATCGTCCTTTTTTGTATCTTTTTGCGGAGAAAAACAACTCCATTGCAGCCATCCTTTTTATGCTTTGTTATATTTCAAAAAATATGTGCGATTCTGGCTATCACCCATACGGAAACGCAGTTTCTGCCATAAACTGGTTAAGGAAAATGCCGGAATAGGGGGTTCTTTGTCCATTGTCTAATCTTAGAGCCATATTAAAAAGTTGTGCGACATGCAAACCTTCTAAGCATACTTATCGAAAGCTCATTACGTTTCGCTCAGCGAATGCCTATAAGCGCTGCCTAAAGCAACTGAATGCAATTGGAATCAAACCATTTAAAACCGTTTCACGCAGCCGGATCATTGGTTGCCATTTTCATAAGAGCCTTTCATGGCAAGCCTTAGCGAGCCATCCTGAGGTCAAGCTAATAGAAAAAGACTTCAAAATCCGCGCTCATGGCGCATTGCGAAGCAAGCCTGTCAAGCTGGGCGGCATGTCGATCCCATTGCTGATGCCCGCAGCGTCGCCTGCCTATGTTACTTGGAATATAAGACGCGTTAAAGCGCCTGAAGCGTGGGCAACTGCGAGAGGCAAATCAATAAAAGTCGCCATCATCGATTCCGGGATCGCCAATCATCCGGATTTGCAAATAGCAGGAGGAATCAACACCATTAACGGGGGCTCATACGCGGATGATAATGGACATGGTACCCATGTAGCGGGAATCATAGCTGCTGCTGGCAAAGGAGGAAAAGTAATAGGCACTGCCCCAGAGGTAAATTTGTATGCGGTCAAAGCGTTGGATCAATACGGAGATGGATTTGTATCTGACATTATCGATGGCATCAACTGGTGCATCACAAACCGAATGCATGTCATAAACATGAGCTTTGGCATTCTCGACTCGAATAGCAGCGGTACTTTGCATGAAGCAATCAAGCGTGCAGCAAAGCAAGGCATAGTCTTAGTTGCCTCAGCCGGTAATTCCGGAAAATCATGCAAGCAAATAGATGTTCCAGCTTCATTTAAGGAGACAATCGCCGTTGCCGCTTCCACTAAAGCGAATAAAGTGACTGACTTTAGCAGCAGAGGCAAAGGAATAGGACTTACAGCACCAGGTGATCGTATTTTGTCTACATGGTTGAACGGTAAGTATGAGAGGCTCTCCGGCACAAGCATGGCAGCTCCGCATGTTGCAGGCGGTGTCGCCTTGCTGCTGGCAGCAAAACCAAGCTTTAGCGCAAGAGCGGTCAAAAGAAGGCTGAAGTCGCGGGCGCTCAAGCTGAAAAAATTCAAATCACGAGCGCAAGGTGCAGGTCTGATGCAGTTGGATCACATTTTTAAAGCCAAATAGTATCTTATAAAATGCCAAAACGGCTTTGCCGTCCAGTTATGCTGGGCAGCCAAGCCGTTTATGATTGATTTTCTGTTGGTGGGTTTGCGATATCGTTCTTCTCTTTGCAGCGGCGACAAATGCCTTGGAAATCAAGGCGATGATCGACTACAAAAAATCCATATTCCTGCTCTAGCCGCTCTTCTAAGGGCAAAAGCCAGTCTTCCTTGATCTCATCCATCGATCCGCATTGCACACATATTAAGTGATGATGATGATGCTTGTTGCTGTCCGTACGCAAATCATAACGTGCTACACCGTCGCCGAAATTCAATTTTTCGACAACATGCATTTCACTTAGCAATTCCAATGTCCGATAAACCGTTGCAAGTCCGATTTCTGGAGCTTTATCCTTAACTAGCATAAATACATCTTCTGCGCTCAGGTGGTCGTCTTCATTCTCTAGCAAAACACGTACCGTTGCTTCCCGCTGCGGGGTTAATTTGTAGCCCTGCGACTGCAACTGTTGTTTAATCTTCTCAATCCGGGCTTCCATGATTTCCCCCCTACCACATGTCTGCGCCTTTTTCAGGAAACGTTTGCTTTCATTATAGGTGTTAACCTGTAATAAAGTCAAACATTTTGGTGTCATATTGTGGCGTTAGCAGACGAAAGAAGAGGGGAAACCCAAGCGATTAGAGACGGCGAAATATAAGCTTCAAACAGCGCTGCGCCTGCAAAAAGAATCAGCATCAGCATGGCGGTCGACGTGAAGGAACCAAGCTGAGGAGCTAGCTCTCCTGTCTGCCGAAGCAGCCTGTTTTTGATCACAAAAATGGAGAAGGAAATGGCAGCAGCACTCGCTATGATCATCGCTGGTACTGCTATGATGTTTTGAGGTGCGATAGACACCAGCGAGAAAAGCACTCCCTTCCATGCATATTGATTGATCAGCGTTCCTACTGAAAAGCCGACCAACGCTCCCTTTAAGAAATTAAGCGCAAGCACCCCCGGTATTCCAACTACCGTAATGCCAAGCAGCCATAAAACGAGCAGCCATTTGCTATGGAAAAAAAACCGCTCCCAGAACGAATGCGCTTCTCCAGAGCCAATTCCCTCGCTCATCAGCTGAACATATTGATCCACGTCCAGTGCGAGCTCCTGCTGCTGCTCAAGCGTAAGAGCGTTGACCATGAGTGCCCCGAATATGGCGCCCACCACAAACAATACTGAGACGAATACATATAGCGATAATTGATTTTTGATCATCGTCACCGATCCTTTCAGTTGCTGCAACCCTGTAACCCTTGATTGAAGGGTTTCTACCTTACCATAACCCACTACCCCTTAAGGGATTTTCGAACCCACCCAAACCCTCCCTTCCAAGGGAGGGCCCCAAGGGTTGCACCCTCTGGACACCCGCAACTGGACTAACGTAACAGGAATGGAGATGGTTGTGAGGAGGCTATTGTTTAGGAGCGCTTTCGTCCCTTCGGGACACGCTGGAAGCCTGCGCTCCCGGGTTACCTCCTAAATATCCGGGAAACGTTGGTGTTCTAGCTTCGGTACTGATATGACCGCGAATAGCTCTTCGGACTGACAAATTGATCCAATAATTAGATTTATTTATCAAGGATGTTTGAATGGTGACAATATAGGTTTAAAAATGAGATCAATACAAATAAGAATTATCTAAATTGATCAACTTAAGAGGTTGGATTTTATCCAGAGAATAGCGAGTGGCGTTTCATAATTAGGGTTGTCTTACTCTTGTATTGTATGAGGGGTTTCAATGAGGTATGACGGGTATGTTGAGGAAGACAGGGCCGGCTAAAGCCGACCTGTCAGAATATAAAGTTTCCATGCGTAGACAGCTAGAATGGTTTTGGCATCGCTGATACGGCCTTCCTGTATGTAGGCTTCAGCCTGCTCTAAGGTAATCGCTTCCACCTTCAGATCCTCATCCTCATCTGGATTCTGGACGCCTTGCTCGACCTTGTCGGTGAAATAGATGTAGAGCTTCTCGTCGGCAAAACCAGGTGAGGTATAGAAAGCGCTAAGAAGCTTCAGATCGTTTGAACGATAACCTGTCTCTTCCTCCAGCTCGCGAGCTGCTGCTGTGAGCGGGTCTTCGCCGGGATCAAGCTTGCCTGCCGGAATTTCAATTTGAAATTTTTCGAGCGGCTTGCGGAATTGCTCAACGACAAGCAGCTTGCCATCTAGCAATGCCATAACTGCAGCTGCACCCGGATGCTTCACTATTTCTCTAGTAGCTGTTCTACCATCTGCCAGAGCAACCGTGTCTACCTGCAGCGTTATCATTTTACCTTCGAAAATCGGTTCGGTCTTAATGGTTTCCTCACGCCATAGCGCAGCTGGTTGTTGTTCTTCCAATCTTGATCGCTCCTTTTAATATTGCATGTATACACTTGCATAACTTGTCCTGCACCTGCATAACTATCATTATATCAAAACGACAGGGGCGAATAATATGAAACAATATGTTGCGGTTAATCATTTGCGTTTAGTAGGAAAAGGCTGGGAAATTCGTCATCAGCTGCGCAAGCTGTCTGCTTCTTCCCTTTCCAGAACACCAATGTCCGAATATACAAACGTCATCAGCGTCCGCCGACTTCCCCTGGATAAAACGAATTAATCGCGTGCACATAATCGTCAATATTTAGACAAAAAACCCTCCATCCACCTTCAGCTTAAGCTGAGCGCTCGGATTGAAGGGCTTTCTGTCATGCAGCGGCATTTCATGCCGTCACAGCATCGACTTGTTACTCTACTGTCGCCGCTTGTTTGATGATTTCAACGACAAGCTCGGTCGTTTTAACCAGATCCTCAACTTTTATCTGTTCTTTGGTCGTATGAATATGCTCATAGCCAACAGCCAAATTGACGGTAGGAATGCCTAAGCCGTTAAAAATATTCGCATCGCTGCCGCCGCCGGAATGGAATGTGCGAGGCGTGCGACCGATCGCTACGATCGCTTTTTTCGCCAGCTGTACGACGGGATCCTCATCGTCATACTGATAGGCTGGGTAAATCACTTCGCTTTCCAGCTCGCCGCGTGCTCCAAATTCCTCTGCTGCGCTTTCCACTGCCTTGCGCATCGCCTCGATTTGACTGTCCAGCTTATGCTGAACGATACTTCTTGCTTCTGCATCCAGCTTCACAAAATCGCAAACGATATTGGTGGCGCCGCCGCCCTCGAACCGGCCGATATTTGCAGTCGTTTCATTATCAATGCGTCCAAGCGGCATTCTCGCGATCGCTTTGGCCGCTACCTGAATCGCACTAATGCCATCCTCCGGATTGACGCCTGCATGCGCGGAACGACCGTACATTTTGATCGATACCTTCGCTTGCGTTGGTGCTGCTACCGCAATATCGCCGATCGCTCCGTTTGAATCCAGCGCATAGCCGAATTCCGCCTCCAGCTTCGACGCATCAAGCGATCGCGCCCCAAGAAGACCCGATTCCTCGCCAACCGTGATGACGAATTGGATGCGTCCATGCGGAATAGCTTGCTCCTTAACGACACGAATTGCTTCAAAAATAGCTGAAATCCCTGCTTTGTCGTCGGCGCCAAGAATAGTGGTGCCGTCGCTTCTAATATAGCCGTCCGCATCAAGCTGCGGCTTAATGCCAACGCCTGGCGTTACGGTGTCCATATGGCAGGTAAAAAAAATCGTCGGCGCTGCAGCGTCCGCACCCTCTGCTTCCCAAATGGCAAACAGATTGCCTGCTCCATGCCCCGTCTTAGCTGCGGCATCATCCTCGCTGATTTCCAAGCCAAGCGCTTCGAATTTTTGCTTTAGCACACGGCTAATTTCCTGCTCATGCTTCGTTTCGCTATCTATCTTCACCAATTCCATAAATTCATTTACTAAACGATCTTTTTCAATCATTACATTTCCTCCGTTCATTACTTTCGTATACAATAGAATAAATGACAAGCTCTAATTGAGCTGTGATGTTCCAAATCATGAAAGGGGTTTTCCTTATGCGCAGACAACGATTGATTCGAATTGTTGCCATTTTACTCGTATCCGCACTTGTTTTATCGTCCTTGGTGGCTGGACTTGGTTCGCTATTTCTATACTAGGTCAGTCTCACACTTAAATTCCTTCACAAAATGAGGGAGCAGTTCTTTAGCCGCTTCCTCAACCGATAGCTCGAGCCCTGTCAAATCATTAAAGGAGGTCACGCCGAATTGCTGAATGCCGCAAGGTACAATTCCGCTAAAGCCTTCCGCAGCTATCCCTGATTTGATGTTAAGCGCAAATCCATGACTTGTTATAAAGCCCCGGCGTTGCCGGGCTTTATTAAATTTCACCCCGATGGCTGCAATCTTCAGATCGCCTGCCCATACTCCAGTATATTCTGGTTTTCTGCCCGCTTCTATCCCATACTCGGCTAGCCAATTAATAATGACTTGCTCCAAGCTGCGCAAATAAGCATGCAAATCAAGTCCCTCCGCTTCCAGATAAAGCAGCGGATAGCCCACGAGCTGCCCCGGTCCATGATAGGTAATATCACCGCCGCGGTCGATTTGGAACAAAGTAATGCCACGTTCCTTAAGCTCCGCTTCATCCAACAGCAAATGCTCAGGATGCTTGTCAGAGCCCATCGTATAAGTAGGCGGATGCTGAAGAAGGAGAAGCGACTGCATGCGCTCCTCCTGATCAATCTGCTTTACATATGCTTTTTGCAGCTCCCACGCCTGCGCGTAGTCGAGCATGCCTATATAGTGGGCATCCAGCCGTCTTAAGCCATTTGCGTTAGCCGCTTCAGCCATGATGGTGTTCCCCTTTTCTAATACAATTTGCTTTCCAGATTAAAGCTCTCCAAATTATCCTTCACACGCTGCAAGAAACGTCCGCATATAACGCCGTCCAAAATCCGGTGATCAAGCGATAGGCATAAATTCGCCATCGAGCGGACAGCGATCATGTCGTTAATAACAACGGGACGCTTCACGATGGATTCAAATGTGAGAATAGCTGCTTGCGGGTAGTTAATAATCGGATACGACAAAATCGAACCAAAGGACCCGGTATTGTTGACAGTGAAGGTTCCGCCCTGCATATCGGACAGCGTCAGCTTGCCTTCTCTTGTCTTGCGGGCAAGCTCTTCGATTTCTTTGGCAAGTCCGGCAACGTTTTTGTGATCGGCGTTCTTGATAACCGGTGTAAGCACGGAATCTTCCGTACCAACTGCAAGCGCAATGTTGATATCCCGCTTCACGATAATTTTGTCTACCGCCCACATCGAATTCATAATCGGCACATCTTTGATCGCATTGACGACAGCCTTGAGCAGGAAGGCCAAATAAGTCAAATTAATGCCTTCGCGCTTCATGAAATCATCCTTAAGCTTGTTGCGAAGAAGAACCAGATTCGTTACATCCACTTCAATCATCGTCCATGCATGCGGAATTTCACTAACGCTCTGCCTCATATTGCGGGCAATTGTATTCCGAATTGGCGTTACATCAATAAAGCTGTCGCCTCGTCCGGCTCCTGTAGCGCCTTCCACCTCGATTTTTGGAAATCTAGGTGTTTCCGTCAAATGAAGACCGGAGGAGCGAACCTGCGCAGCCGCATCAACCTTGTGAGCCGCTGGTGCTGCCGCGTTGCCGCCAGACGTGTTGCCAGCTTTAGCCGCACCCGATGCAACGTAAGCGAGCACGTCCTTGCGTGTAATGCGTCCGCCAAGCCCTGTTCCCGGAACATCGGTCAAGCGAATCGCATGCTCTGCTGCTAGCTGCTGTACGGCCGGCGAGAAACGATTGCGCATAGGAGCGTCTTCCGATTCGACCTCGACTGCCGGTGCTGCAGCTGCTGCTGACGGGGTTTTTGCCGTTGCGTCTGCGGAAGGCGCAGCCGAGCCTTCGACTTCGATGATGCAGACTGGCGTGCCAACTGGAACGGTCTCACCATTGCCAACTAAAATTTGCACTAGCTTGCCTGCTACCGTTGATGGCAATTCCGCATTAACTTTATCCGTAATAATTTCACAGACAGGCTCGTAAATATCAACCCAATCACCTGGCTGCTTCAGCCATTTTTCTATTGTGGCCGATACGAGCGATTCCGCAAGCTGCGGCACGACGATTTCCGTCATTGTTTTCATAGATCACATCTCCCTACTGGCCCAAGGCGTAAACGGCTACCGCCGTCCTCTGGCGGCGCAGCATACGTTTCGCGGTAAATATAAGCCTCGTATAAAATCAACTCTTATACTTTCTTATATTCTAATAAAGTGCTAATTGCCGCATGGCTTCTTTCACTTTTTCTTTGTTTAGCATAAAAAATTTCTCGCCTGGCGGGTTAATCGGCATTGCCGGTACATCCGGCCCGCAAAGACGCATGATCGGTGCATCAAGCTCATAAAGCAGCTCTTCTGCAATAATTGCCGACACTTCGGCGCCTACGCCGCCCGTCTTATTGTCCTCATGGATAATAAGCACCTTTCCCGTTTTGCGAACAGCTTCAAGAATACCCTCTTTATCAAGCGGTTGAAGCGTCCGCAAGTCGAGAATATGCGTGCTAATGCCCTCACCTGCAAGCTCGGCAGCAGCCTGCTCGACAAAATGCAGCGGAAGGCTATAGCTGATAACGGTAATGTCTTCGCCCTCGCGCAGAACGTTCGCAACGCCGATCGGAACGATATAATCATCATCCGGAACTTCGCCCGTAACGAGCTTATAGCATTTTTTATTTTCAAAATAAAGGACAGGATCTGGATCGCGAACGGCCGCCTTGAGCAAGCCCTTCGCGTCGTAAGCCCGGTATGGAGCAACGATCTTTACGCCTGGCGTGCCGAAAAAAACGGATTCCGGACATTGCGAATGATATAAACCGCCAAATACACCGCCGCCGATTGGAGCGCGGATAACGAGTGGACAAGTCCAGTCATTGTTCGAGCGGTAACGAATCTTGGCAGCTTCGCTGATGATTTGATTGGTCGCCGGGAACATAAAGTCGGAATATTGCATTTCTGCGATCGGTTTCATGCCATACATTGCTGCACCAATCGCTACGCCGGCAATTGCAGACTCCGCAAGGGGCGTATCAAGTACGCGCGACTCGCCGAATTGTTCCTGCAGACCCTTCGTTGTCGTGAAGACGCCGCCTTTGAGACCTACGTCCTCGCCAAGCACAAAAACGTCCTCGTCCCGTTCCATTTCTTCCTTCATCGCCTTGCGAATAGCATCAATATATTCGATTACCGCCATTATTCCGTTCCTCCTTGCTCAGCATCATCCGCATATACGTGCAGCAATGTTGATTCCGGCGTCGGGAATGGCGCTTTATCGCCATATTCGGTAGCCTCGTCAAGCAGCTTGCGTATTTTAGCTTGCAGCTCCACTTCGAGCTCTTCGGACCATATACCGCAATCGATCAGGTACTGCTTATATTTAGGTATGCCGTCTTTCGCACGATTGAGATCAACCTCTTCCTTCGTACGATAAGCGAGATCGTTATCGGATGTCGAGTGAGGCGAAATGCGGTACATTAGCGCTTCAATAAGCGTTGGACCATCGCCTGCGATTGCGCGCTCGCGCGCTTCCTTTACCACTCGGAACACTTCAAGCGCATCGTTGCCGTCTACCTGATAGCCAGGAAAGCCATAGCCTTGCGCACGATCAGCGACCGTACCTCCTAATTGCTTGTGAATAGGCACGGAAATTGCATATTGATTGTTTTCACACATAAAAATGACTGGCAGCTTATGTACGCCCGCAAAGTTGCAGCCCTCATGGAAGTCTCCCTGATTGCTCGATCCTTCTCCGAACGTGACAAAGCTGACTAGCGGCTTATTTTTCATTCGCGCCGCAAGCGCAATGCCAACCGCATGTGGAACCTGCGTCGTTACCGGGCTTGAGCCCGTAACGATCCGAAGCTTCTTCGAGCCGAAATGGCCCGGCATTTGGCGTCCGCCCGAATTCGGGTCCTCCGCCTTCGCGAACACCGACAACAGCAAGTCGCGCAGCGTCATGCCTACTGAGAGCACAAAGCCGTAGTCCCGATAATAAGGCAGGAAATAATCGTTATCGCGATCAAGCGCATAAGCTGCCGCTACCTGAGCGACCTCTTGGCCCACACCGGAGACGTGGAAGTTGATTTTGCCGGCACGCTGCAGAAGCAGCATACGCTCGTCAAACTTGCGTGCAGTCACCATTGTTGCATACATATCGATTGCTTGCTCGTTGCTAAGCCCGAGTTCCAAATGACGAACATTTTGCCCAGTAGAAGCAGGTTGGGTCACAAGGTGTTCCTCCTTTTTTTAAGCATGATTATAACCTGGTACTAAGACTTGATCATATACATTATAACTCCATTTGTTCCAAAAAGAAAACTCTCTTGCTCAGAACGAAATGGCTTTGCCGTCAACAGCCAGCATTGCTTCTCCGAGCGCCTCTGCAAGCGTCGGATGCGGATGGATCATTTGTCCGACTTCCCAAGGTGTTGCGTTAAGCACGCCTGCCAGCGCAGCTTCAGAAATAAGATCCGTCGCATGCGCCCCAATCATATGAACGCCAACGATATCATTTGTCTTCCGATCGGCAATAACCTTCACGAAGCCGTCCTTCTCTCCTAGCACGAGCGCTTTGCCAATCGCTTGGAACGGAATTTTTCCCGTCTTGATGTCATGTCCCCTCGAGCGTGCTCCGTCCTCAGTCAACCCGTATGAAGCAATCTCAGGACGTGAATAGATACATCTAGGAATCAAATGCGGCTCAATAGCAGCAGGCTTCTTGCCGCTAATATGCTCAGCTGCGATTAACCCTTCATGTGCGGCTGCATGCGCGAGCTGAACACCGCCGATTACATCGCCAATCGCATAAATATGAGGCTCGCTCGTTTGGCCGAATGCATTCACTTCAATTGCACCGTTAATTGTACGAATATCTGTATTTTCAAGACCGATGCCTTCCACGTTCGGCTCGCGTCCTACTGAAACGAGCAGCTTCTCCGCTGTCAGAACGACATCACCGTCGGTCGTTACGGCAACGATAGAAACCTCACCATTTTCTCCCTTATATTGATCCGTTTGCAGCTGAATGCCTGTCAGAACGCGTACTCCGCGCCCTCTCAGTATTCTTGTCAACTCAGCGGAAACCTCAGTGTCTTCGCCAGGCAGCAAGCGGGAGCCCGCTTCCACCAGCGTCACCTGAACGCCAAAATCATGCAGCAGCGATGCCCACTCAACACCAATTACGCCGCCGCCTACAATAAGGATAGAGGTTGGCAGCTTGTCCATCACAAGCGCTTCATCGCTAGTCAAAATATATTCGCCATCTGGCGTTAAGCCCGGCAGCAGGCGAGGTCTCGATCCAGTAGCAATAATCAGATTGGTCGAAACCACTGACTCCATTTCCCCATCTGGAAGTTCAACAGCAAGAGAGCCGCTTCTCGGTGAGAAAATCGAAGGACCGATCACTCTGCCCTTGCCTTGAATGATCTGAATGCCATTTTTTTTCATTAAGCCTTGGAGCCCCCGGTAAAGCTGTTCTACCGTTTGATCCTTGCGCTCTTGTACTTTATCATAATCGAGCGAAATAGCCCCTTCAGCAACCTGAATGCCGTAGGAGCTTGCTTGAAGAAGCGTCGAGTATACCTCTGCGCTGCGAAGCAGCGATTTGCTTGGAATGCAGCCTTTGTGCAAGCATGTGCCGCCGAGCTTGTCCATTTCGATAATCGCAACCGTCTTGCCGAGCTGAGCAGCCCGTATAGCTGCCGTATAGCCGCCAGGACCGCCCCCGAGTACCGCTACGTCCACCTGTATAGCCATAAATATCATCCTTCCGTAATAGCCCTCAATATATGCTGGTAAAGCCTATTCGTTCGAGTCTCAAGCTTGCCCATTCGCATTGTAACATGACATTCATTCCTATTGTACCTGTTTTTACCGATCATAGCATCGTCCTTTTACGAAATAGACACTCTACTTCTAAAAAGGTATGATAGAGCTAACTGTATATTTTGACCGATAAGGAGACACCGTATTTATGAAATTAGTTGCTGCCCGTTTTATCGCGATCCTCATGCTCGTTATTCCAGGCCTGCTCGCATGCTTCGGCTTTCTCAAAATGAAGGATTCCGTCTTTGTCTATTTCTCCGATTTTGGAAATGAAACGATTACTCCCGACTTCGAATGGTTGAAATTTCTGCTCGGATTTATTATGTTCGCCGCTGGCGCAGGCTTCATTGCCGGTTGGACCTTTTTCCGCGACCGCAAGCGTAATTATGTAGCGCCTCGGTTTAAAGAGAAACGTCCGCGCCCGCCAAAACCGCAAAGCTAGTCAGAACCTATCAATTAAAGTACGCTCGCAGCTCAGCATACATAACCGCAGTGCAGCGGATCAAATCCGATTCATGCACTGCGGTTTTTTTGCATTCTCTCCTATGCGTGCATGCAGCTTATTCCACGTAATCGAGCATTCGCATATACGCCCTCGGCACCATATAAGAAGCAGCCAGCTCTGTCTTATCGGACATCAGAAACATTCTGACAAGCGAGCTGCTCGTTTGCATGTAATGCGTATAAGGGGATAAATAGATCGTATCGGCCATCGTCGTATTGCGAATATATTGCTCAAGCTGAAGCTCGTATTCAAGATCCGTTGCATTACGAATTCCCCGAATGACAACATTGATATCATGCTCATTAATATAATCCGCAACGATACCCCCATAAGGAATGATCTGAATTTTTTCATCCTGCTGAATCGATAAAGCGACAAGCTCCGTTCGTTGTTCTATCGTAAAATGGTGCTTCTTTGATCGATTATTGGCGACGATAATATGTACCTCGTTAAACAAATGGAACGCTCTCTCGATAACAGATACATGTCCCAGCGTAATGGGGTCAAAGCTGCCTGCATATACGGCTTTCATCCTGTCACCTCAACTCAATTATTTTACATTGCGATAATGCTTTTGATATAAAATTACATTCATCCTGATTTTATTTTATCATTCCATAATACAATTTCACTATGATTAAAACATCAAAAGAAAAGAGGTGAGCACTTGAAAATTGTTTTTGACGTTACCGTAGACGGAAAAGTAAAAGAGACGATCCAACCGAAAAGCCAACGCTTAAAGGAAATCCGCAGCTTTATACAAACAGAAGCTTCCGGATTAATCGAGAAATATGGAAGCAACGTCTATTTAAACCGCAGAGTCGTTTACAACTGAGGCATCCAATGATGGCCTTTTTTTTTTTTCGAAAAACAATCAAACCTCCTCCCTTCTTGCCCTCCTCCTTCTACTGAACAAACGAATGAGCTCCAATCGGACACGGAAAAAATACCACCCCATTTCCGGCATTTAATCACCGATAACGAAGTGGTATTATGAAAAATACTTTAAGAAAAGGTTTGCTACTCGATCAGTGATTTAGCTACGATCGCAAGATCCTCCAGGCCAATGCTGCCGTTACCCGAAACATCTGCTGCTTTTATTTGCTCCCAATCTGGGCTGGCATTAGTCTTCCCGTAATTAGCGGCAATGATCGCCAGATCACCAATTGATATTTTGCCATCCTGATTGATATCGCTTGATACGCCAGGCCCTATTTTTATCAATAATGTGCTCTAATCGTTAAATAATTGACTCCTGTCTATGATCGCATATTCTTGTCTATAGCTAGTCCCTATACGCAGTGAGGTGAATCATTTGAAACCGTTGTCGTCATTAGAGTTCTCGTATAGCACGCTTTCCCATTCACCTAGTTCAGTTGCGATTAAATTTATGTTTTTTGTACAAGATGTTGGCTGGTATGTATGTAAACCTGATTATTCCATTAACCGTTCATTATCCCATTATCAAATCAAATATGTTGTCAGAGGCTCAGGGTATTTGGAGTTGAATGGCAGAACTTGCAAGGTGAACGCAACCGAGTTGTTCATTTTGGACTTAAGTCAGATGCACCGATATTACGCTGATCCGGACGATCCATGGGAATTGCTTTGGGTTCGTTTCGTACTATTTCTCGCGTTTATTTAAACGACACACCTACCATACCATCATCGAATACATCATCAAATATCGACTGATTATCTCCAAACAGCTGCTTATCTCGACGTCCAAATCTATCGGGGAGATCGCTGATCATGTCGGCATGTGCAATCAAAGCTATTTTTCGATGATCTTTAAAAAACAGGAAGGAATTACGCCTAAAGAATACCGACAATATATTCGTTCCTCCACTGACATAACGAAAATTCATTGAAAAGCCAACTGATTTGTTCGCGTTCCAGCCGCATGGTAAACTATTGGAAATGTTCGAATAAATGGGGGTAGACATCCATGAGTCGCAGGAAATTGCAGGATAGACTCAAATTAAAAAACGTTGAAACTCAGCATGGCGAGCAATTCAACAATTTATTGCGATATGTTTTTCAAGTAACCAATCGCGACTTGCAAACCTTTGGGTGGGAAAACAGGGAAATCGCAAAATCCAAGCTGCCGGTTCTCGTCCATGCCGACGTACTAGGCTGGTTTGACGGCGAGAAGCTCATTTCTCAGCTTGCCGTTTACCCGTTTCAGGTAAATATTTTTGGACATATCTATGAAATGGGCGGACTGACCGGAGTTGGGACCTATCCCGAATATGCTAATTTGGGATTGATGAACAAGCTGATGCTGACTGCTTTAAGTAAAATGAGGGATCGGAAGCAATCCATCTCGTACCTGTATCCATATTCGATCCCCTATTACAGACGAAAAGGCTGGGAGATCATATCCGATAAAATTTCTTTTGAAGTTCCTGATACCCAACTGCCTAAGCTCAAGAACGTGTCGGGCAATGTGGAGAGAGTAACCATAGAGCATCCTGATATTAAAACGATCTATAAGCAATTTGCTTTGCTGCATCACGGGGCTATGCTTCGGAACGAGCTGGCATGGGAAGAGTATTTGCGCTGGGATTTGGATGATATGACCGTTGCTATCTATTATGACAGCAGCGATTCCCCAATGGGCTACTTGCTGTATTGGATAGCAGAGGAAGTATTTTATATAAAAGAGATGGTATACATCAATGAAGAGGCCCGGACTGGGTTATGGAACTTTGTCAGTGCCCATTTCTCCATGATTACGCTCGTCAAAGGTGATATCTATAAAGATGAGCCGCTAGCATTCATGTTAGACGATGGTGATATTAAGGAAACGATTGCCCCTTACTATATGGCACGAATTGTCGATATCGTTTTATTCATCGAGCAGTATCCGTTTCTAAGCCAAGAGAAAGAATGCCAGCTGGTTATTAATTTGCATGATCCGATGCTGGAGTGGAATCAAGGAATATTCACCTTAACGGTAGACGGATATGGAAAAGGAATCTTAAAGCAAGGGGGCATCGAGCCGAGTGTTGTGATTGACATTCCCACGCTCACGGCCATGTTAATGGGATACAAACGTCCAGCTTATCTTGCTCGCATCGGCCGCATCCAATCGGACGACGATTCTATCCGTTTACTTGAACAAATGATCAATCAGGAGAAGCCGTATTTTTCGGATTATTTCTGAAAATAAAATACCACTTATTTTATGGTTTGAAGAAACCATTAAATAAGTGGTATGCATGGAGTGATTATACAGAACAGAAGTCAATCGGGTAGAAAAACGAATCCGTTAATCTCCCCCCTTTCAGCTAACTTTATGCTCGATACGCAGCTTGTCAGCCACCATCGCGATGAACTCGCTATTTGTAGGCTTCGATTTGCTGATATTGATTGTATAGCCGAACAGGTGAGAGATGCTGTCAATATTGCCGCGTGTCCATGCCACTTCAATTGCGTGACGAATTGCGCGTTCAACGCGGGAAGGCGTTGTTTTGAATTTTTCGGCAATGGCCGGATAAAGTGTTTTTGTAATTGCACCCAAAATTTCGATGTTGTTATACACCATTGTGATTGCCTCACGCAGGTATTGATAGCCTTTAATATGAGCAGGCACTCCAATTTCATGGATGATGCTCGTAATATTAGCATCCAGGTTTTTGCCTTTGGCAATCGGCACAACATTCGATTTGAGTGAAGAGGAACCAGATGTGAAGCTTCCCGTTGAAGAATAAGTCGGATTGCCAACAAGCTGACGAATGCGATTTGCTAAAATATCCATATCAAATGGTTTCAAAATATAATAAGAGGCGCCAAGTTGTACCGCTTTTTGAGTGATGTTTTCTTGGCCAAATGCGGTTAACATAATGATTTTGGGCATTGGCGACATGTTCATTTCTTTCAGACGCTCGAGAACACCTAGTCCGTCTAAATGAGGCATAATAATATCAAGGATAAGTACGTCTGGAACTTTTCTTGATTCTTCCAAATGTCTTAGAACCTCTTCTCCATTATACGCGACTCCACTTACACTCATATCACTTTGTTCGGATATGTATTCCGATAACAGGTTAGTAAATTCACGGTTGTCATCTGCTAATAATACTTCGATTTTATGCAAGTTGTTAGTCCTCCCTTAAATGTGTTGATGTTTTTCGCTCACTAGTTGTCTGCTTAAAGTTTTCGACATGTGGAGTTGAATTCCTTCTGTCGAAAATTATTTTTATAGATTTTTTTACAGGATTTCGATATAATTAAAAATTTATTACATGTAACGATTCCGTTCGTTCTTCTTCGACAAAATTCATCGCTCTTTACCTTGGCAACGCGTTTTTTAGTTTTTAGCGTGAAATTAAAAAACGTCTGCTCCAGCCTATGTTCAGCTTAAGCAGACGTCCACTAATGCAAATACACTAATGAAAAACTTTATGCAGCATCCCCTAGCCAGCCATTAGCCGATTTCAGTAATACGCCTGCATCCTGAAGCATCCACTCGATAAAGCATCCATATCCCGAAGATGGGTCGTTAACAAATACATGAGTGACTGCTCCGACCAATTTGCCATCTTGGATAATCGGACTTCCTGACATGCCTTGAACGATGCCTCCGGTTTTGCTAAGCAACCGCTTATCTGTAATTTTAATGACCATTCCCTTGGTTGCTGGACCGGATTGCTTCGATACATGAACAATCTCGATATCAAATTGCTCAACCTTTTGTCCATTCACAACAGTCAAAATTTGTGCAGGCCCTTCTTTGACATCTTCGGCAAATGCTACCGGCAATGATTTTTCACTATAGCTATGCGTAGGGACCTCATTCATTTTGCCAAAAATGCCAAAAGGAGTATTCCGCTCAACGTTGCCTAAAATTTTGCTTTCTTTCACAAAATGCGCTCTTTTTTCTCCCGGCTCACCATTTTGACTCTTGTTAATGGACGTTACGCTTGATTGCAATATTTGCCCTTCGCCTACATCGATTGGAGTCTGGGTGTCCATGTCCGTAATAACATGCCCAAGTGCTCCATATACTCCTTGATCAGGAGCATAAAAGGTTAGTGTACCTACACCTGCCGCTGAATCGCGAATGTACAAGCCTAGCCGCCACGCTTTATCCTCTGCATCGAAGACAGGGTTTAGCTGCGTCTTGTTCAATTGTCCATCACGTTTATAAATGACTTCTAGCGGCTTCTTGTCGTTGCCAGCCTTCTCACTTAGCTCTGCAATCCTGTGTACTTGGTTGATGCTCGTTCCATTGATCTTGACAATCAAATCGCCTAGCCGCAGTCCTGCGGCCTCACCGGGCGATTGCTTCATGCCATTGCTGCCAGCAACCTGATGATGTCCGACAATTAAGATGCCTGATGATTTAACCTTGACTCCAATCGTTTGTCCACCTGGAATAACACGAAGATCAGGCACAACATTTACTTTAACTGTCTTGAATGGAATTTTACCAAATAATTTCACTTTCATCTTGGTTTGACCGCTTTGACTTGACTGCAGTGACAATGGTTCGTTCAAATTTACGGATAATGAATGACTTGTTGATCCGTTTATCTGAAGCATTTGAGGATCGACCGTAACTTCTGCATGAACGGGCACTCCATATTGTAGTCGTTTCAGTTGCCCGGAGAATAAACGAAGTTCATTCGGGATTGCGGCAAAGTGTTGAAACGGGGTGGAGCTTCCGATCATGCAAATGAAGAAAACGAGAACTAGGCCAAACCATCGCTTCCTTTTACTGGAGTTCAATGATTTCACGCTCCCTGTTATTCCATCGCATGACGTAGAAGGCTATGTCGCCATTGGCGTACCTTTAAGTTACCCTCACCCGGTCGTTTTATGTCCGCAAAAACATTCCCTAATTGGCTTCCATTACGCTCCCTTCTGCCTGTGAGCCAAATCAAGCATTTCTTGTGCGTGATGCCTTGTTTTTTCTGTAACTTCCACTCCGCCAAGCATGCGTGCAAGCTCTTCGATCCGAACAGTTCCCATTAACTCAGATACAGATGTAGACGTCCTTGCTTCAATAACCTGCTTCCGAATCTCATAATGATGATCAGCCATGCATGCTACCTGTGGCAAATGCGTAATGGAGAATACTTGGCACTTCAAGGCCAGCTTGGACATTTTCTCTGCAATAGCTTGTGCTGCGCGGCCGCTTACGCCTGTATCGACCTCATCAAATATAAGGACAGGAACTTGATCGATTTCCGCGAAGATGCTTTTAAGCGCGAGCATGATCCGTGACATTTCTCCTCCGGAAGCAATTTTGCTAAGCGGCTTTAACGGTTCACCCGGATTGGTGGAGAGCATAAATACGGCTTCATCCATACCGTTTATGTGCAATCGAATTTGCTTATCGTTGTCGGCGCCTCCGACCGTTCTGTCGATTTGAACACAGAACTTGGCTGAAGGCATTTGAAGCTGAACCAGCTCATTCTCGATAGCTTCAGACAGCTTTGTAGCCGCATGCTCGCGCAGCTGGGATAGTTCCTGCGCTAATTGCAAAGCCTGATCATACAGTTGCAGTTCTTTATTTCGAAGCTCCTCGAGCAATTGATCGCGATTTTCAATTTTGTCTCGATCTGCAATCGTTCGATCCAGGTAAGCTAAAATATCAGGAATGGATTCCCCATATTTGCGCTTCAAGCCATTGATCAAATCCAGTCTGTCATCAACCTGTGAAAGCTGATCAGGATCTGACTCGATTCCGTCGCGGTAATCACGAAGCTGGAATGCTGCGTCTTCCGCTTGATAAAATGCAGATTGCAGCTGCTCCAGCAATGGACCTAACTTAGCTGCATCGTAGGATTGGATATCGATCAGCTTTGCAACCGCTTTGCTGACCATATCAAGTCCTTTCCCACCGTATAAGAGCGAATATGCTTCAGACACGGCATCCATTCTTTTCCCAGCGAACATTAGCTTGCGCCGCTGTTCAGTCAGTAATTCGTCCTCCATCGGCTTAAGCCGGGCGTTTGTAATTTCTTCAATTTGAAAACGGTACAAATCAAGCATTTGCACATTTTGCCTCGTTGAATTTTCCAGTTCGCGCAGCGACGTTCTTGCTTGCTGCAGCTCGCTAAATATCGAACGGTAATTTTGCTTGCGCTCAATTAACAGATCCCCGGCGAACAAGTCCAGCCATTCCAGATGCTGCTCCGTCCGAAGCAGAGATTGATGCTCATGCTGACCATGAATATTTACAAGGCATTCGCCGATTTCTCGAAGCATCGTCATCGTTACAAGCTGTCCGTTGACACGGCTGCTGCTCTTCCCGTGCGAAGAAAGCTCGCGCCTTATGACGAGCATCTCCTCGGAGGAGGCATGTACACCAAGCCTGTTCAACACATGCCAGACGGGATGGCTGACGGAAAGATCGAACATAGCCTCCATCTCGGCTTTGTCACAACCGTACCGCACCATGTCTGCGGAGCCTCTGCCGCCAACCAGCAAGCTTAGCGCATCAATAAGTATTGATTTACCTGCACCTGTTTCTCCAGTCAAAACATGAAATCCATGATGAAATGTAACGTTTACTTCTTCGATTACCGCTAAATTCCTAATAGACAACTCACGCAGCATGGTTGAATACCCTCCCTAATTTAATAGCTCAAGCAATCGTTCTACAATTTCTCCGCTCTGCTTCTTCGTGCGACAGATCATTAGAATCGTATCATCACCGCAGATTGTTCCCATTACCTCTGACCATTCCATATTATCGACCAAAGCACATATTGTATTTGCCGTTCCTGGAAAACATTTCATGACGACAAGATTATCGGTAAAATCGATATGTACAAAATGGTCAAGCAGCGCACGCTTAAGCTTGTGGATCGGGTTAGGACGCTGTTGCTCTTGCGGTATCGAATATTTATATCTTCCTTCGCCAGCGGGCACCTTAATGAGCATCAGTTCCTTCATATCGCGCGATACTGTTGCCTGCGTTACTTGCATGCCGGAATCACGGAGCGCCTCTACAAGATCCTCTTGCGTCTCGATCACTCGGTTTGTAATAATTTCCTTGATTCGAAATTGGCGAATCCCTTTCATGAATAAACCTCCAATAGATATTAGTCTGAGATGTGAAACGTAATTTTACGGATGATCTTTTCCCTTGCGTCTACAAACAAAACGCCTTCGCACTCAGGCAAAAGCAGTGAATAGACGAGCAATCGATCTCTAACTCCGCTGGCCGTCCAATCCATTGGCATCCGATCACGTGCTGTTTTCACGATATACGTACTATTATCCATTACCGCAATGTAATCAATATATAACCGACTTCCCTTGCCAAGCGGCACATCGTCCAGCTTGATCGGAATCGGTACCAAATGCTTTCCTGAGCTTACTTCATATCCCGCCTGCTCCAGCAATCGAATGTTCTCATCATCTGCAGCGAGCACGCCTCCTTTGCCAAGCTTGAGGCGATTTACGCTTGACGGCTCATGCAGCCAACGATGAAACATCTTAAACATCCAAAATATAAGCAAACAAGCGGCAACCAGCATAATGAACCAGTCTCCGTACGTACCCACCAGCATCCCCCATTCGCAAATGGATTGTTTCTTTAATCGTTCGCTATGTTGGGGGCATATTCCTGTTTGACGCTTCTACCGAACGTTTGTTTGCTTTTCTATAGTTTATCAAAACGAGCAGGCCGCTGTAAAGAAAAAAAGATGCCGGGCAGCTATATCTCTGCTCGACACCTTCCTGGTTTCATCAACTTACTTGCTTGTCGTAAACGTTTCGTTCGCTTGTTTGACCAATTCCGCCAACGCTGCATCATCTGGAAATGCTGCATTCGGCTTCGCTGTCCATTTCCAATAAGCCAAAAATTCGATATTGCCTTCTCCGCCCGTAATCGGTGAGAACGTAATATCCTGCAGCAAATACCCAATCTCTGCTGCCGCACTCAGAACCGTCCTTAGCACTTCTCTATGCACGGCTGAATCTCGAACAACGCCGGATTTGCCAACCTTCTCGCGGCCAGCTTCGAATTGCGGCTTTATGAGAGCTACAATTCCGGAGTCAAAAGAAAGCAAATTAGATAATGCAGGCAAAATAAGCTTCAATGAAATGAACGATACGTCAATGGAAGCAAAGGTTGGCGAAGGCCCCGCCAAATCAGCCGGCTGCGTGTAGCGAAAGTTGGTACGCTCCATGACATGAACGCGCTCATCTTGTCTAAGCGACCAATCAAGCTGATTATAGCCGACATCAATCGCATATACATAGGATGCGCCGTTCTGAAGCGCGCAATCGGTAAAGCCGCCAGTTGACGCGCCAATATCGAGCATGACGCGTCCCTTCAAATCGATATCGAATTTCCGTATGGCCTTCTCAAGCTTTAAGCCGCCGCGGCTGACATAAGGATGCAGAGCTCCCTTTACTTTAATATCTGCCGTACGCGGTACTTTCATACCGCTTTTGTCGACAGGCTCGTCATTTACAAGCACTAACCCCGCCATCAAAGCTGCTTTTGCTTTTTCTCTGCTTTCATAAAACCCGCGCTCCACAAGCAGCACGTCTATCCGTTCCTTCGGTGTTGTTGTCATCTTTCTCCCTCAAAACGTTACTGTTTTCCAGTAACTCGTTTCATGCGCTTCGGCTGCATGGCTTTCATCTCGGCAGCCACTCTCTCCGATGTCAAACCAATTTCTTTTCGTTGCTCCTTGATCGTACCATGCTCCACAAATATGTCCGGCACGCCAATGATACGAATCGATAAGCCAAAAATACCTTTGAGTGAGAAGAACTCAAGCACAGAGCTTCCCAATCCGCCGAGCTCCGATCCTTCCTCCAGCACAATCATATGTTTCCCTTCAGAAGCGAGGGATAACAGCATCTGCTCGTCGAGCGGCTTAATAAACCGCGCGTTCACGATTTGAATGTTAAGACCTTCGCGCTTCAGCAGTTCAGCTGCTTCCTCAGCAACCTGAAGCATAGGGCCTATAGCCAAAATAACGCCCGAATCGCCTTCGCGAATCGTCTCCCATGAGCCGATTGGCAGAGCTTGCGGATTAGCTTCCATCTCAACGCCTAGACCAGCAATCCGCGGATATCGAACGGCAATAGGCCCGTCATCATAATCAACCGCAGTTTTAAGCATTTGCCGAAGCTCATTCTCATCCTTAGGCATCATAATAACCAAATTCGGAATATGTCTTAGGAATGCAATATCATAAACGCCATGATGGGTCTCGCCATCCGGGCCAACGAAGCCCGCACGGTCAATCGCAAAAATAACGTTCAAATTTTGACGGCAAATGTCGTGAACCACTTGGTCATACGCACGCTGCAGGAAGGTCGAGTAAACCGCAAAAACGGGTTTCATCCCTTCGATTGCAAGCGCTGCAGACATCGTTGCGGCATGCTGCTCGGCAATTCCCACATCGATCATACGGTTAGGGAACCTCGCAGCAAATTTAAGCAAACCGGATCCGCCCGGCATTGCAGGAGTGACAGCTACGATCCGATCATCCTTCTCTGCCAATTCAATCAGCGTTTCGCCGAATACATCCGTATAAACAGGAGGACCGACCGCTTTCAGCACTTGACCGGATTCAATCTTGTACGGCGTAATGCCATGCCATTTGAACGAATCCGCTTCAGCAGGCGAGTAGCCTTTCCCTTTCACCGTCAGTACATGAACGAGTACGGGACCCGGCATCGAATCCGCTTGACGCATAATATCAATTACCTGCTCGATATCATGGCCATCAACGGGACCAAGGTAAGTAAGTCCAAATTGCTCGAACAAAATACCGCTTACGAGCAAATATTTCAAGCTATCCTTGAAGCGCTCAGCCGTCTTGGCAAGCTTTCCTCCGATAGCCGGTACTTTGTTCAACAATTGCTGAAGCTCGTCTTTAGCCTTATGATAATGACGATCAGTACGTATCTTCCCTAAATAATGATGCAAAGCGCCAACATTCGGTGCGATAGACATTTCATTGTCATTCAAGACGACAATCAAATCTTTCTTCTCGTGTCCGATATGATTAAGTGCTTCCAGTGCCATGCCGCCTGTTAGGGCGCCATCACCGATAACCGCTACTACACGATTTTTCTCACCTTTAAGATCACGGGCAAGCGCCATGCCCATAGCAGCAGATAAGGAGGTGCTGCTATGTCCGGCTTCCCAGACGTCATGCTCGCTTTCCGCGCGTTTGACGAAACCGCACAGCCCTTTGTATTGCCTTAGCGAATCAAACCGGTCCATGCGGCCGGTTAAAATTTTGTGTACATATGATTGATGCCCGACGTCAAAAATAAATTTATCCTCGGGGCTGTTGAATAAATAATGCATGGCTAGGGTCAGTTCTACAACTCCTAAGTTTGGAGCGAGATGACCACCCGTAACGGAAAGCTTCTCAATAAGGAACTGACGGATTTCACCAGCCAGTTGCTCTAGCTGAGCGGTTGTCAAAGCTTTCAAATCTTGAGGTCCGTTAATCTGGTCAAGCAGCACGTTACTTTCCTCGCTTTCGCGGACAGCCTTAACTGCCGTCCCTTGTACATCTACATTTCACCTATTATAGCATACAGAGCTATGTTTCCCAACCAAAATGGAAAAAGCATTGCATTCTCAATGATCGCGACCAACGAGATAGTCCGCAATTTCAAGCAGTCGCTCTGGCGCAATAAACGCTGCTTCCAGCACGGCTGACTTTGCTTCCTGTGTCAATCGCTCGACCTGAGCCTTGCTCTCTTCTATTCCGATAAGGAAAGGATACGTTACTTTATTTTGCTCTACATCGCTATTTGTTTTCTTGCCAAGCTTTTGCTCATCGCCAATCAAGTCCAAAATATCATCCTGGATTTGAAAAGCAAGACCGATATTGCGGCCATAACGGGCCAAAAGCTCAAGCTGCCTATCGTTTGCACCACCGATTCTGCCGCCTGCTGTTACAGAGAAAACAATCAGATCACTTGTTTTGTGAAGGTGGATATATTCAAGCTCGGCGATGGAAGTAATCCCTTGTTCGCCAAGCATATCGGCAACCTGCCCGCCGACCATGCCAGGAGCGCCTGCAAGCTTTGCCAAATCCTCAACGATAGCAAGGGCGACCTCCGCTGAAATCCCCCCCTGACGAGCCGCCTGAGAAATCAAATGGAATGCGTGCGTGAGCAGCGCATCACCAGCTAATATAGCCATTGCCTCGCCAAAAACTTTATGGTTGGTAAGCTTGCCTCTGCGGTAATCGTCATTATCCATGGCGGGCAAATCATCATGAACTAATGAATAAGTGTGTATGAATTCGACTGCGCTGGCAACCGGCAAAGCAGCATCGAAGGCTGACGATTTGCCTAATACAGCTTCGGCAGCCGATAATACGAGCGCTGGTCTCAGACGCTTGCCGCCTGCTTCAAGCGAATACTGCATCGCTTCACGCAGTCGCACAGGAACATCCCATGAGCTCGGAAGCGATTGTTTAAGCGAAGCTTCGATAAGCCCCGCGCATTGCGATAAATACACTTTTATTGCCGCCCTCTCGTTCAAGCTTATTCCCCTTTATCTTCGTTCACATCCGCAAACGGTTTTTTCTGAAAGCCTTGCTCCGTTTCGATCAACAGTTCGATTTTGCGCTCGACTTGCTCTAGCTTGCCTCCGCATAGCTGGGACAGCTTCATGCCTTCCTGGAATAGCTCAATTGCCGTCTCAAGAGGCACATCACCATTTTCAAGCTTAGTCACGATAGAATCAAGCCGCTCCATCGCCTGTTCAAAAGTAAGCTCAGGCTCCGTTTTTTTTGTTGCTGCCATCGATTTGATCTCCTCTCAATGAATCTACATGACAGTCAAGTTGACCGTCAGCTACCTTCACCTTAACGATGTCGCCAATCGTCACATCGTGAATCGATTTAATTAATCGTTGTTCTTGCTCATCATATACAAGGCTGTAGCCGCGTGACATCACTTTTAATGGACTTAAAGCATCCAACTGCCTAATCATGCTGTGCAGCCTGTGCTTTCGTTCTTTGACATTCATATTCATCGCTTGCTCAAGCTGCTTATTAGCAGACTGCAGGCGCTTTGCCGCGAATGCCGCTCGATCGCCGGGATGATGGCCAGCTAGCGTCGTCTGCAATCTTGCAAGACGTGTATGCCCGCGTTCTGCAATTCGTTTTGTCCGCTGCTCAAGCTGCTCCGACAGCCGGTCAAGCCGCTCTGCTTGCTCCAGCAAGTATTTGCGCGGGTATAAGAAGAAAGGCGAGCGCCGAAGGCGTTGAAGCTTCTTGTTCTCATCCTGAACGCGGTAACGAATGCTTTGAACAAGGCGCTTTTGCTGGCGTTGCAGCTGTTGCTGTAACTCAGTTATGCTCGGAACAGCAAGCTCAGCCGCTGCAGTCGGTGTAGCAGCACGCAAATCAGCTGCAAAATCAGCAATCGTGAAATCCGTCTCATGACCGACTGCGCTTATTATCGGAATGCGAGAGGCAGCAATGCTTCGAGCGACCGCTTCTTCATTGAACGCCCATAGCTCCTCGAGTGATCCTCCGCCGCGCCCAACAATTAATACGTCGGCTTCGCCGAAACGATTCATTGCTTCAATCGCTTTCACAATCGCTGGCGCCGCCTGGGTTCCTTGTACGAGAACGGGGTAAACATAAACAGGGATTAAAGGGTAACGCCTCTGTAAGGTAATAATAATATCCCTAACCGCAGCTCCAGTTGGCGAAGTGATGACACCAATAGCTCGTGGAAAAATTGGTATTAGGCGTTTGCGAGACTCAGCGAACAGCCCCTCAGCACTCAGCTTGCTCTTTAGCTGCTCGAACGCAAGATATAAGCTCCCGATACCGTCAGGCTGCATGGAGTTGACATAAAACTGATAATTGCCATCTCGTTCGTAGACCGATATATTCCCTCTAGCTATTACTTTAGCGCCTTCTTTCGGAATGAATGGAAGGCGCTGGTTATGGGATGCAAACATAATCGACTTTATTCGGCTGTCGCTGTCCTTCAGCGTAAAGTACATATGCCCGCTGGAATGATGCGTGAAATTCGATATCTCGCCGCGCAGCCAAACATCGCCGAGCAGGGCATCCGACTCCATCTTCATTCTAATATATCGATTAAGTTCTTTTATGGAATAAATTCGAGGCTGATCCGCCATGCCTGTCCTCACTCCTTAATTCCGTTTGCCCTTTTTGCAGCTGTAATCGTATTTTTCATGAGCAGCGTAATCGTCATTGGTCCAACTCCGCCCGGTACCGGTGTAATGTAGCCAGCTGTATCCAAACAATCGTCAAAATCAACGTCTCCCGCTAGTTTGCCGTCAGGCAGACGGTTAATGCCTACATCAATGACTATAGCGCCTGGCTTAACGAATTTACTGTCAATCGCTTTTGCTTTTCCAATTGCAACAACAAGAATATCCGCTTGCTTCGCGATCTCTTCCATATTTGCAGTGCGGGAATGACAGATCGTAACCGTTGCATTCTCGCGCAAAAGCAGCATCGCTACCGGTTTGCCGACGATGTTGCTTCTGCCGATAACGACAGCATGCTTCCCGGATATATCAACACCGCTGCGCTTGATAAGCTCAATGACGCCGGCTGGCGTACATGGCAGCAGGCTGTCATCGCCAATAACCAAATTGCCTACGCTTTCCGGATGGAAGCCGTCCACATCTTTATCTACATGTATGGCATCAATAACCGCCTTCTCGTTAATGTGCTTAGGCAGCGGCAATTGCACGAGAATACCATTGATAGTCGCTTGCTTATTCAATAGGTCAATTACGGCAAGCAGTTCTTCTTCGCTTGTGTCTGCCGAAAGACGGTGAACCTCGGAGTAGAAGCCAAGCTGCTGGCACGCTTTTTCCTTAGAGCCTACATAAACTTTAGAAGCAGGATCCTCGCCTACGAGTACCACTGCCAGTCCTGGAACAATTCCTTTTTCTTTTAAGGCTGCAGTTTCCGTAATCATTTCCTCACGGATAAGGTCGGATATTTTCTTTCCTTCAATGATTTGTGCGCACATAGCTCCAGTCTCCTTTTGCATCGATGAATGTTTGGGTTGCTTATGATCTAAAGGCTATTAAGATTTCAACTCTTCAATTTCAAGCAGCAATTTCCCGAGCACGCCGTTAACAAATTTGCCGGATTCCTCTGTGCCAAAATGTTTGGCAAGCTCAATCGCTTCGTTAATGGTTGCTTTTGGCGGTACATCGTCACGGAATACCATCTCATAACAAGCCAGTCGCAGTACTTGACGATCGACCCGCGATAACCGATCGATATGCCAGCCTGTCAAAAACTGCTGCAGCATGCCATCAATGGCTTGCTTATGCTCCATAACGCCTGAAACAATCTCACGAACGAATTCGTCAGTGCTGCCGATCTCCGATGGGTCTGCACCAATTTCGTTTTCTTGACGAAGCTCGTCCATCAGCATATCAACCGCTTCTGCTGCCGAAACCTCATTCATTTCCATTTGGTATAAGCTTGATACCGCAATTTCTCGTGCTAATCTACGTTTCATGTGACCTCCGCGGCAGCTTTCTGCCGATAAAATGGTTAAATTCTTGTAAACTCGTCATTCCAAAAAAAACCTATGATCTCCTCCCTGCCCCGAATTAGCGGCTTTCCGAAATCCGGAGTACGGAGGAGACCACAGGATCATTTAAACGGTCGAAATCTTTCTAGCAATGCATACCAAAGCCGCTGCCAAGGAAAGATAGGCCCGTTGCTTGTTTCCTTCTGCAAGCCGATCCAATAACCAATTGAGACAAGCAGCCCTACAAAGAGCATGTCCCAAAAACCGACAAAACAATAAAGCAACCCGAAAAACAATCCTATCGCAGCGCCAGCAGCGCGCTTCCCATAGATGGCTAAGAACTCCCTCCACATGAGCAAACCCACCTCTATTCCACGCGGCTCTTAAATGTCCCCGTTTGAATGATGTTCGCAACATAGACCGCAACATTCGTTACCGGAATGCCGGCAATATCCTCGACATGCTCTTTCACGGTGCGCTGAATTTCCTCAGTCAGCACAGGTATGGAGCTTTCACCGTCAACAACCGCGCGAATAACGATATCGAGCCCGGCATCCGTCGCACGTATGCGAGCGCGCAAATCTTTGACGCCGCGCTGGCGGGAAGCCGCCTTCAATGCCAAATTCTCGATCGTTTCAAGCGAAATGCGGATGTCGCCAAAATCCGTTCTTTGGTCAATAGACGGAGCGGAAGCCGAACCGCGATGAAGCGATACAATGACAAATCTTATGCTGAGAATGAAGAAGATGACAGCCGTAACGATAAGCGTGATTTGGAAAGGATCATTGCTGTATAATTCGCTAATCCAATCTCCCAATAGATCTTCTGTTATCCCGCCAAATCCAATGGCTAGCAGAAATATGGAAAAACAACCAATTACGATGCTGTACAAAAACAAAAGCAGCTTGTCCACGACTTTAACCAACGTAGCGCCTCCTCCTGCCAAGCCGAATGAAAACCCCCTTGCGCCGAGCGGCATGCCCATTCACGAGGGGGTTGTACGGAATTAGATTAATTAATCTTATATTTATTTTACGCGGTTTTGAATCTCTTCTTCTTCCGGTTTATCAGGCGTCTTGAAATGTACATCGTGAATATGTACGTTCACTTCAACAACGTGGAGTCCCGTCATCATTTCGATAGAACGTTTCACATTGCGTTGAATCTCCGAAGCGATCTCAGGAATACGGTTGCCGTACTCAACGATAATGGACACATCTACCGCAGCTTCTCGCTGACCGACTTCAACCTTGACACCTTTGGATAAATTTTTGCGGCCAAGAAGCTCAACGATGCCTCCTGCAAAACCGCCGCTCATTCCAGCGACTCCATCTACTTCAATCGTCGCTAGTCCAGCGATTACCTCAATAACTTCAGGTGCAATTTGAATCGTGCCAATATCCGTTCTCTCATACTCCGCAGCGATTGTACTCATGATGGCTGTACACCTCCTTAAAGTTGCGCGTACTTGACTTTTAAGCCAAGCAATAAACCGCATCTTGTTAATATACTATAACATTCGGCAAGAAATATGACAAACGATACTACTTGTTCACATCTTTGTCGTAAATCTATTCTGGAGCATTAATATCATGCTCTTCAAGGAACTTAATGTCGAAGTTTCCGCTTATGAATTTGGGATGATTCAGCAGCTTCAAATGGAATGGAATCGTCGTCCGAATACCCTCAATAGCAAACTCAGACAATGCCCGTTTCATTCTTGCGATCGCTTCCTCACGAGTTGCGCCCCATACGATAAGCTTCGCAATCATCGAATCATAGTGCGGTGAAATGGTATAACCCGGATATACCGCGCTATCTATACGAACACCCGCGCCGCCTGGAGGCAAGTAAAACGGAATGTTGCCTGGCGAAGGCATGAAGTTCCGCTCGGAATCCTCCGCATTAATTCGGCACTCAATGGACCAGCCATTGATCTTCAGGTCGCTTTGAGCGAAGGAAAGCGGATTGCCTTCTGCAACAGAAATCATTTCTTTAATTAAATCCACGTTCGTGATCATTTCGGTTACAGGATGCTCAACTTGAATGCGCGTATTCATTTCCATGAAATAAAAGTTTTCGTCAGGCCCGAGCAAAAACTCTAATGTTCCTGCGCCAGAGTAGTTGACGGCCAGCGCTGCACGGACAGCTGCCTGTCCCATTCTCTCGCGAAGCTCGGGAGTGAGGACCGAGCACGGTGCTTCTTCAACGAGCTTTTGGCGTCTGCGCTGAACCGAGCAGTCGCGTTCGAACAGATGAACCGCATTGCCGTGCTTGTCGGCCATAATTTGAATTTCAACGTGCTTCATGCCCGTCAAATATTTTTCTAGATATACGCCGGCATTGCCGAAAGCCTTCTGGGCTTCCTGCTGAGCGGTCGTAATTTGCGCGACAAGCGTCGACTCGTCATCCGCAATCCGGATGCCTTTGCCTCCGCCGCCTGCTGTCGCTTTAATAATGACGGGATAGCCGATTTCACGTGCAACGCTGATCGCTTCGTCCATGCTCTCGACAAGACCGTCGGAGCCCGGGATGATTGGCACGTCGGCCGTTCTCATCGTCAGCTTGGCAACCGCTTTGTCGCCCATCTTATTAATCGCTTCTGGAGATGGACCAATAAAAGTAATGTTGCATGACTCGCAAATTTCTGCAAAGTCGGCATTTTCAGCGAGAAACCCGTATCCCGGGTGTATCGCATCACATTCGGTTATTGTAGCCACGCTCATAATATTCGTTAAATTTAAATAGCTGTCTTTCGATGCAGTCGGCCCGATGCAATAAGCTTCATCGGCTAGCCGCACATGAAGCGAATCGCGATCCGCTTCCGAATAAACAGCGACAGTGCTAATACCAAGCTCGCGGCAAGCGCGAATAATTCGAACCGCAATTTCACCGCGGTTTGCAATTAATATTTTGTGAAATTTCACGTAGGAACCCCTTTCAAGCGACAGTTTCCCTGTTCGGACGTTAACTCACTTCATTATTCAGGCTTAACAAGAAACAAAGGCTGGCCATACTCGACAAGCTGACCGTTGGAAACCAAAATTTCCACGATCTCGCCGCGTACTTCTGCCTCAAGCTCATTCATCAGCTTCATCGCTTCCAAAATGCATACGACGCTCTTATCGCTGACGCGATCTCCGATTTTGACGAATGCAGCTGCTTCCGGTGTTGGCGAGCTGTAGAATGTGCCGACCATAGGCGATACGATTTGGTGCAGATGATCTGTCGAAGGACGTGCTGGCGCCGTTTCTTGCACGGCTTGTGGCTGCGCTGCAGGAGCAGAAGGCTGAACTTGCTGTGGTGCAGGCGCGTATGTATGCGTAATTGGGGCTGCTTGCACATTGACCACTTCTGTTTTGCCAGGCTTGCGGATGAGCAGGCGAGTCCCTTCGTTTTCGATTTCCAGCTCATGAACGGAAGTTTGATCAACCAATTTGATCAACTCTTTGATCTCGCTCAATTTGAACATGAATATTTTCACTCCTTAAATTTGCGATAGCACGATGGCTTCCATAACGTGAAATCATAAATAGTTTCCATACTAATATAAACAATTCTTTCACATAACGTTTAACATTATATCATAAACAAGGCTGAACACGAATCATTTTTTGTTTAACCGTATGGTCAGGCACAAAAAAAGACCTTGCCGCCCCCAGCCATCATGCTGGGAACGACAAAGCCTAATTGAAGGGCTAGCCCTTATTTATCCTTTAGGAATATAGCGAACGGATACTTGATCAGCGCCCACATCAAGCGTGCTCATCACCAATTTAATGATTTCTGCCGCTTGCTTCTTCTCCAGCTTTTCGCTTGATACGACGACATTGAACTTGTCGTTCGCCTCATCAATGACTACATTTTCAAATTGCTTCTGCAACTCTGATTCAATGCCGGTTAGTTTCGAGTATTTTTCTTCCAGCATATCAAGCTCGGCAACCGCAGCCACGGATTCCTCTTCTTTTGTTGGCGTTTCAGCAATTTCCGCCATTATGCGATTCTCTTCCTCCGTATTTTTCATTTCCCGCTTCGCGAGCAGCTCGCTGAACAATCCGCCTGCCGCAAGCCCCTGCTCCTCAACGAGGTTCAGCGCCTCTTTATCAGCTTCGCTGAGAACAGCTCCATCAGTTGGCTGCTCCACTTCATTTACGACAAGCGCGTCACCATTTGTTGCCGCCTCAGTCGCATTTTGCGTTGCTTGCTCCGTTTTGGTGCCGTCAGTCAGCACTTCCGGCGTTTCCACATCCTGCGTAAATAAGTAATAGGCGGACAATACCACCATCAAGCTGAGCATTGATACGAGCCATACCGTTTGTCTTTTCGTGTTCATGTGAACACCCTCCCCAACAATTGAATTTGGTTTATTGCTTGCTTGGCACTACCGAAATTCGATTAACCGGCACATTGATGCCCTTCTCGACCGCGTTGACGATGAGACGCCTGACCGTCGCATTTTCAGCGCCTTTGGCGACAATTAGAATACCGCGTATGCGCGGGTTAATCGTTTTGGTCACGATGGGCTTCTGGTCTCCCGAAACCTCATACAGTACGACCCGTCCGTCTTTCGTTATCGAGGTAATATGCCGCCTGCCGCCATTAGGATCATTCTCGTCGGTTACCTGCTGCGAATCTTGACCTTCCTTCTCGACGACTATCTCTTCCGTAGAATCGACCGTGACGAGCACGTCAACCGTGCCTACCCCAACAATTTTCTCCAAAATCTCTTTCAGCCTAGTCTCCATCGTATGCTCGATCACGGCAAACACCGATCCTGACGATGAAACCGAACCGCTCCAAGCTTCTTCCGTCTGAGGCGGCGGATTCGGGTCCTGTGCCGAGGGTTCTACTTGCTTATAGGTTAAAAATGAATTCATTATCATTAGCGCCGCGCCAATCCCCCCAACGATTAGCAAAATTCGCAGCGTCCGCACACGCTTCGGACCACTGGGACCGCCGCCAACCGCTGATTCTATGCCTTCCAGCCATTTGGCCACCGCGCCTTACCTCCTCTCCATGCCTAGCCTCTCACCTCGCCGCCTTCTGCTGCGCCGGCTGTCTTACGACAATCTGATCCGCATCAACACCCCATCCTTTCGTAATCAGACTGCTGATCGAGGAAGCTATGGCAGGGTCTGCTCTAGACCATTTGCCCTCCGCTTCCGCTGCTTCCTCAGCTTCCTCAGCTTTTCCGGTGTCGCCTTTTGAATTCGAATCGTTGCCGCCCGGAGCTGAAATCTCGCCGTCAATCGGATCGATCTCTACATCAACGATAACCGGCTGAACCGCTTCTACAGCTGATCCTTTCGCTGATCCGCTTTTATCATCCACTGCATTGAGCGTGACTACAACTTGACTGATGTAAGGCGTTTGCTCCCCCGATACCGTTGCCCATTTCAGCACCGCGTCTACCTCTGCCACCTGCGCTTCCGTACGCTCGCTCAGCTCATTTTGGATTGATGCCTCGAGCGTTCTTTCGGTTAGTCTTGCAGCATCGAGGCTGCGCTTCTGACGCATCGCCTCAGCATCCCGCGTAATTTGGTTCAATCCGGTCATCTTCACTTCCTTCGACACAGCGGTTTCACTCCAGCTCTTCATTCCTTCATCCAGCTTCGTTCCTATATCGCTTTGAATGAGCTTCAATATCGGAGAGAGTATCGTCAGCAAGATGAACAAGCCGACCACGAGCCGCGCATAACGCTGCATCGCTTTGTTTGGGAGCAGCAGCTCGACGAACACCGCCAGCAAAATGATAGCGATGATGTCTCTCAGCCAGTCGCTTAACCAAGCCATCACAGCTCTCGTCCCCTTCCTTACCTCACCATCAAAGCCGCATTTCCTGCAGTCAAAATGATTGTAACCGCGAGGAAAAACATGAGACTGACAGCAGCCAAGGCTGCAAAAACATAGATCATCGTCTTGCCAATCGTCGTGAGACAGGTTACTATCGGCGAATCACCCAGCGGCTGCATGACTGCAGCGGCAATGTTGTAAATAAGCGCCAGCGTCAATATTTTGATTGCAGGAAACGCGCTGATGAAGAGCAATATAATAACGCCAGCGAGGCCGATCGCGTTTTTGGCTAGCATGGATGCCGAGATGACCGTATCCGCCGCATCGGAGAACATCCGTCCTACGACGGGGACAAAATTGCCTGTAACAAACTTGGCCGTTCGCAGCGTTACACCGTCTGTGACCGCGCCAGTTGCCCCTTGTACCGATATGACTCCGAGAAAAACGGTCAGCAGAACACCCAGTACGCCAACGCCAATGTTGCGAAGCAGATTAGCCAGCTGCGTAACCTTGAATTTCTCCGACAACGCACTCGTAATATGGAGCACCGCCGAGAAAAACAGAAGCGGAAACACGAGCGTATAAATGAGCGTGCCGACAGCATGGATCATAAAAATGATAAGCGGATGCAGAACGGAAACCGTTACGACGTTGCCCATCGAGGCAAGCAGCGTAAGTAGCAGGGGCACCATCGCCAGCATGAACTGGATCATGCTCTCTATTGCTCCCTTGGCATACCCCATTGCGACGTGAAAGCTGTTGACCGCTATAATGATAAGCACCATATACGTGATAGAATAGGCAACCTTGCTGACTGCATTTCGCTCGAAAGCGTTTTGCATCGTCTCCAGCACCATGCTGAACACCGTCAGCATGACGATGGTAACGAGCAGCTTTCCATTGTAAAGCACCTCATGCCACAAGTACTTCACTAATCCTTGCGCCATATCGGTAAACTTTAACCCTTCACCGCCCGGAACGATCATCTCCATAAAACTAGGAATTCGCTCCTCCGGAAAGTAACCGCCATATTCGCTTTGAAGCTTGTTCCAATAAGACTCGACTGCTTCTGTCTCTAAGCCTCCCAATTGCTCGGTTGCCAGCTCCTTGGAAAGCTGATCGGCTCTAGCTTGATCGTCCGCTTGCGGTACTGTACTTTCTCCGTTTAACGCATAACCGAAAGTAGGAGCAAAGGAGAACAGAAATGTCGCTGCAAGGATGAAGAGCAGCAGCTTGGCCTGGTAACCGGCAGGAGTGAGCTTGATCATACGCTTCAGCCCCCCTCCGGCAGCAGCCCGATAACCGTCTCGACAATTACGCTAATAATCGGAACAGCCATGACGAGAATAAACACTTTTCCGGCAAATTCGATTTTTGATGCGATGCTCTCTTGGCCTGCGTCTCTGACAATTTGCGCTCCAAACTCCGCAATGTACGCTATCCCGATTATTTTCAAGATCGTCTTCAAGTAAATGGAAGGGATGCCCGATCGATTAGCTAGATCCTCAAGTACCGAAATGACGATTTCGATTTTGCCGACCAAATACAGGAAGATGAACAAGCCCGTAAATGCGGCGAGCAAAAAAGCGAACATCGGCTTTTGCTCCCGAACGACAAGTATGAGAATTGTAGCCATCAGACCTAGACCGACGAATTGAATCATTTCCATTTCGCTCACCTGCTTGCCTGCACGTCCGACTGAAGACGTCTACTGGAACAAAAAAATCGTTTTTATTTCCTGAAACAATTCATTCAGGAGCCGAACGACCATAAACAATACGACAACAAAGCCAATGACCGTAACCCAATGCGCCATATCTTCCTTTCCCATTTGCTTAAGCACCGAATGTATCATTGCGATAACAATTCCGATTCCGGCAATTTGGAAAATGGCGCTCACATCCATGTCCATCTATGCGGCACCCCACTACACCATCAAAATGACGACCAGCACAGCGATCAATATTCCGAGACTTTTCCACATTTTCTCGTAACGCCCCTGATCGTCTCTCGCTGCGTCCTCCTCTGCCTTCAACTGCAATAACGCTAGATGTATGTGCTTCATTTGATCTTCCTTATCGCTGATTCCAAGTGTTGAGCCCAGCCTAATGAGGACGGCCTGTTCGTTTTTCCGCATCGATGTCGCATCCCATTGCGATTGAATGGCCGACTCCCAGCTGTCACGGAACGTAAAGCTCTCTGTCTCCCAAATGCCGCTTGCCGCCTTGCGAAAAATCGTTGCAAGCGGCTCAGGCGTTGCCGATGCGGTTCTCTCGAGCGCCTCCGGCAGCGGGGTGTGCCCGTAGCCAATTTCCGTCTCCAGCCGCTGCAGCGCATGCGCCAGCTGCCTTAGCTGCCTAGGCCGCTCTGCGAATTTCGCCGCTTGCTGGAAGCCGATCATCGTACCTGCAAACAAGACCAGTACAGCGCCCAGCAGCTTGATCACGGGTCATCAACTCGATGCCGACCAGCGATGGCATGCGCCGTTTCCGAACGATGTGGGGAGGAGTGATCACGGGCGGTCCGTAAAGCGATCGCTTCAGCAGGCACAACACGGTGCATAATGCCCTGATCCGTGCGCTTTAGTTCAACAACGTACGTAAAAGCTCCCTCTTCCAGCAGCTTGAGCAGCACGGGCCTGCCTCTTGCATCCTGCAAATCGTAGGCATGCGCAGTGGCGACGACACTGATGCCAGCATGGCTAGCCTCGCGAATTGCTTCCCCGTCCTCCGGCCTGCCGATCTCATCGGCGATCAGCACCTCTGGCGACATCGAACGCAAAAGCATCATCATGCCCTCCGCCTTCGGGCAGGCATCCATTACATCCGTTCTCGGTCCTACGTCGAATGTCGGGATGCCGCGGACGCAAGCCGCAATCTCTGATCGCTCATCAACGATGCCTACCTTTCTTCCTTGCCAGCCGCTTGCTTCAAGCGTAGGCCACAAGCCATAGCTGACCGATCTTGCAATGTCACGCACAAGCGTTGTTTTACCCTGCTGCGGGGGAGCTAGTATTAGCGTCGAATGCAGCGTTTTTCTCGCCCTGTCAATCAGCTTGGGAAGCAAATGGGTGCTTGCGCCAATCACTTCTCTGGCTACCCGTATATTAAAGGCGCCAATATCGCGAATGCCGCGAACCACACCGCTGTCCAAGATTGTTCTGCCAGCCAGTCCAATCCTATGGCCTCCCGATACGGTTATAAATCCTCTGCGCAGCTCCTCCTCCATTGCGTACAACGAATAGTTGGTAATGCGCTCGAGCAGCTTGCGGCAAGTGTCTGCCGATGGCTTGTATGCTCCGTCGGCAGCTTGGTGCAGAGACCCGTCAATCATCATAAATCGAGACTGGCCGCGAAAGCAGATTTCAAGCGGCCGTCCCTCTCGAATCCGAATTTCTTCAAGCTGCTCCTGCATTTGTTCAGGAAGGCGCTCCAGCAGCGTCTTCAGCTCTAGAGGCAATAAATGCGCTACGCGTGCCAGCATGTTATCATCACTCCCGGATGTTTGTCCTTCGTAGTTCCTATTTGTATGCTTGCGCGGTAAAAATATGACTGCTTTACTCCACGATTGCTAGAGTTAAATCTATTATTTTTTCAAAATGCCTATCATCAGGCAAATGACGCCAGCTCCAACCCATAGAAACTTGGACGGCGACAGCCTGTCAGACATCCCGACAAGACCTACCGTTGTCGTAGCGATCAGAATGAGCGGACCGACCAAAGCTAGCGATGAGTTTACGACCAGTGCTTTGTCGATTTGGTTTAAGCGAAGCATCAGCAGCGCTGCGCAGATTTCAATCGTTCCCGAAGTAAGGCGCAGCGACGCCATAGTCAATACGATTTTGTTCAGCATGATCAAATGACCTCCCTTCAAAATTTAATTAGCTGCTTATTTATATGCACGCTTGTCTACCTTTCATGACGGCACCTGCCCATAGGCAAATGCATATAGTAAGGCATGGAATGAGAGAAGGGCGGAATATCGAGCATGCAAGTACAGGTTATTTCGAGTGTGAATGAAGCTAGTTCAGCGCGATTTCATCATAAAACGGCCATCATTATCGACGTGCTGCGGGCGACTAGCACCATCGTTACCGCAATCGCTGCCGGCGCATCATGCATCATCCCTGCTGAAACCGTCATGGAAGCGCGAGCGCTGCAGCGTCCGGGAGATTTGCTTGGGGGCGAGCGTTTCTGCCGGAAAATCGCCGGCTTTGACCTAGGCAACTCGCCGGATGAATATACGGAGCAGGTCGTTGCAGGCAAAAGAATCGTGCTGACAACGACAAACGGTACGCGGGCTATCCATAAATCGATGCGCGCAGACCATGTGCTGACCGCTTCGCTTCTTAATGCTGAGGCATGTGCCAGAGTGGCTGTCGAGCTGAGGCGGGATATCGTTATTTTATGCGCGGGCAGCCATGATGAGTTTGCGATTGAAGATGGTTTATGCGCGGGTCTTGTGCTTGATAGGCTTCATGCGTTAAGCCATATTACAGTTGAAATGGATGATTTCGGATCGGCTATGCTGGCGCTGTACCGAAATCGTTCGAATCATGTCAAAGAGACGATTATGAATGGAATGACGGGGAAAAAACTACTGAAGCTGGGGATGAAGAAAGATATTGAAGCATGCTCTGCAATTGATATATTTAACGAGGTACCTCGATTGAATGGTGATCAATTAACGAGAATTTGATGAAGTGCATGCAAAAAAAAGAAGGCATGTTCCAATTACGGAACATGCCTTCTTTCTTTGTAGAAACCAAATCTATTAACGACGGTCTTGCGGGCCGCCTACGAATGCTTGCTCTGCGGTATCAAGCGCATATGCGGTATGAAGCGCGCGCACAACATCGCTGAGCGGCTCTGCAATAATTACGCATGAGCATTTGATTTCCGAGGTGCTTACCATCTTGATGCTTACGCCAAGCTTGGAAATCGTTTCAAACATTTTTGCGGCTACGCCCGGGTTGCTGACCATGCCTGCTCCCACGATAGATACTTTCACAAGGTTGGATTCCGAAGTCGTCTCACGATATGGAACCGTGCTGCGGATCCCTTCGATAACCGAGATCGATTTATCCACGTCATCGCCAGATACGGTAAAGGAGAAGTCGGCTTTGCCATCCTGCACGCCGCTTTGTACGATGATGTCGACGTCGATGCCATTGCTGGCAAGCGCGCCAAACACATTTGCAAGCACGCCTGGCACATCCTCAACACCCATAATGCTTATTCTAGCTACATTTTTGTCAAACGCGATGCCGCGAACGACCACGCCTTGCTCCATGACCGCTTCCTCCTTCACACTTGTACCTTCGTTTTGGGTAAAGCTTGAACGTACGACAAGCTTCACATTGTTGTGCTTGGCATATTCCACCGCACGCGGGTGCAAGACAGCAGCGCCCAAATTAGCGAGCTCAAGCATTTCATCGTAAGAAATTTCGTTCAGCTTGCGAGCGTTTTTGACGACGCGAGGATCGGTTGAATAAATGCCGTCCACGTCCGTATAAATCTCGCAAACGTCCGCGTTCATGGCTGCTGCCATTGCGACCGCTGTTGTATCCGAGCCGCCACGGCCAAGCGTCGTAATTTCGCCGTCTTCCGTCATCCCTTGAAAACCTGCAATAATAGCAACATTGCCGAGCTCAAGCGCTTTGAACACACGCTCAGGGTTAATGCTCGTCATCTTCGCCTTGCCATGCAGCGCTTCTGTGCGAATGCCTGCTTGCCAGCCGGTAAAGGATACAGCTTTAGCTCCAAGCTGGTGAACGGTCATCGACAGCAATGCTATCGAAATTTGCTCTCCAACCGTTAACAGCATATCCATTTCCCGCGCCGGCGGGTTCGGATTTAGCTGTTTTGACTGATCAATTAAATCGTCAGTCGTATCTCCCATAGCAGAAACGACGACAACGATATCGTTGCCCTCCTGCTGCCGTTCAATTATGCGTTTTGCTACGCGCTGCATCCGCTCCGGCGTTCCAACGGAGCTGCCGCCAAACTTCATCACGATTAACGACAAAGCTGATTCACTCCCAACCCTGACATATACATACAAGTCAATATTATACCACAACAGGCGCAAGTATGGGTATATCCGCCTGCAAAAAAACCGCCCGAATGAATCGGACGGTTGAATCAGCTGCTTGCTAAGCGCGCGAGATGTATTTGCCTTCACGAGTATCGATCAGCAATACGTCGCCTTCGTTAATGAACAGTGGAACTTGAACGTTAAGGCCCGTTTCAACCTTAGCTGTTTTTGTTGCGCCTTGCGCCGTGTTGCCCTTAACGCCTGGCTCTGTTTCAATAACTTTCAGATCAACGCTGTTTTGCATTTGAATACCAAGAATTTCACCTTGGTAGCTCGAAATGTTGACGTTCATGTTCTCTTTCAAGAAATTAAGCTCCCACTCAAGCTGCTTCTTGTCCAAGTTGAATTGGTCAAACGTTTCGTTATCCATGAACGTGTACTCCGAGCCGGAGTTGTAAAGGTATTGCACTTCACGGTTCTCGATAATGGCACGGCCGATGCTCTCGCCCGCACGGAACGTTTTCTCAACAACGTTGCCGTTGCGAAGATTTTTCAGCTTAGAGCGAACAAATGCAGCGCCTTTGCCCGGCTTAACGTGTTGAAAGTCAAGAACGGTGAAAATATCTGTGTCAACTTGCACGGTCAAGCCTGTTTTAAAATCGTTTACTGAAATCATTGCTGATTCCCTCCTGAATGAATAGTCCTTACCCCAAAGTAATTAGTTCCTTCGGGGATGAGGTTAATATTTTAATACCGGTTTCCGTAATAACGATATCATCCTCAATGCGTACGCCGCCAAAGCCTGGTACGTAAATGCCGGGTTCAACCGTGACCGTCATGCCGGGGGTTAAAATCGAGTCGCTTAATTTGGACAATCTAGGCGCTTCGTGGATCTCCATGCCAAGGCCATGTCCAGTGCCATGTCCAAACAGATCGCCATATCCGTACTTCGTAATCATATCGCGGCACAATGCATCAGCCTCGCGGCCGGTCATGCCCGGCTTGATATGCGCAAGCGCATGCAGCTGTGCTTCAAGAACGATATTGTAAATTTCCAAATGCTTGGCTGTCGGCGTTCCAACTACGACTGTTCTCGTCAAATCGGAGCAATAGCCATTATAGTAGGCGCCAAAATCAAGCTTTACGAATTCGTTGTCGCCGATAATCCGGTCGCTAGCAACACCATGCGGCAATGCGGAACGCTCGCCCGACGCAACGATGGTGTCGAAGGAAGATGATGTCGCGCCATGACTGCGCATATACACTTCCATTTCAAGCGCGATATCGGTCTCACGAACGCCTGGGCGAATGATCTTCAAAATATGGTTGAAGGTGCTGTCCGCAAGGTCAGCGGCCTCTTGCATAATTTGCAGCTCAGCCTCGTCTTTAATGATACGGAGCTTTTCTACCAAGCCCGAAGCAGGCTCAAGCGTAATGCCGCCGAGCGTTTTCGACCAAGCTGTGAATTCACTGTATACAACATGGTCCTGCTCAAAAGCAAGCTTAGTCAGCTTTTCTTGCTTCAGCAGCTCGTGCACATTCTCAAGCGGGCTTGGCCCGTGCTCGATAATTTGAAAGCCGACCGCTTGCTGAGGCGCTTGTGTACGATAGCGGAAGTCAGTAAGCAAGTAGCTGTCGTTTTGTGTAATCAACACCATGCCTGACGAGCCAGTGAAGCCGCTTATGTAGCGTCGATTATGCTCGCTCCCAATTAAAATCGCTTCAAAGCGATGTTCTTCCATCAGCTTTCGCAACCGTTGTACTCTAGCGTTTGGCATAACCGCTTCACCCTTTCTTTAACAACTGTTTACGATTTTTGCAAATGAAGTGCCAGCGCAGTTAAGCCTAGCTCGTAGCTCTGAGAGCCAAAGCCGGCAATTTGTCCGACTGCGATCGCGGCGACGACGGATACATGTCGAAACGATTCTCTCTTATGAATGTTCGACATATGCACCTCGACAATCGGCAGCCCCACGGTGCTGAGCGCATCGCGCAGCGCATAGCTGTAATGCGTCCAAGCGCCAGGGTTTATGAGAATACCGTCTGCCTTTCCGTAAGCACTATGTATGCGATCAATCATATCGCCCTCATGATTCGTTTGGAAAAACTCAACGGAGACGCCAAGCGCCTCGGCTTTATCCCTCAAGAGCGACTCAATGAAACCAAGCGTTTCTGTCCCGTACACACCAGGCTCGCGGATACCGAGCATATTGAGGTTCGGTCCGTTCAAAACAACGATTTTGTGCATGAATGCACCTCCCAAGCAACCGAATCCATCATAGGTTCAAAGATCAATAGCCATTTTACCACAAATGTCCGCCGCTTGAGAAGTAGAACTCGTTAATGCGCGTTTATAGGCTCCCGCGAAGCTTCGTCTGTAAACTCAAAGGCGATCGAATAACCGATAAATACACCCCATAGCAAAAAGACGCAAAGCTCGGTGTAAAGCGTATTCCAGCCAGCTTTCCTTACGCTCTCCATGATGCCAAGCATAGGGCCGACAGCTGCAAAGAGGATTGCCCACCATGCTGCGCCATACAAGATGCCAGGCCACGGCCCACGCAAGCGGCCGAGCACAACCTTATAAATTAAGGCTGCAGCTATTGAAAAAAGGACGAAAGATGCAATTCCTACAACTTCACCCCATGCTGTTTTCAGAAAGGAGCTTTTGAAGAAAGGATCTGCCGCAAAGCCGGGAAGGATACTCGTAAATTTCATCTCATAGAACATCCAGCGGATGATTCCCCAGATTAAGCCTGCAAAGAAACCGATTTTGATCGAAAATAGCCATGGGTTCGTATGATGGTTCACATATTCGTTTTTCTGTTTCTGTTTCTGTTTCTGTTTCTGTTTTCCTTTTCCCATATTGAAGTGCCTCCATTCTGGTATTGATCTTTGCCTAAGCTTAGTATGCGAAATAAATCCGATCCATAACCGCCAGCTTCCATTAAAGCATTCCGTTTCCAACATGCTGGCGTTGGCAATTAGCTTATAGATAAAGTACAATAGACTTACATAGTTATAGGTTCATTCGTCGGAACAACTAAGACGATATTCCACTCAAGGAAGGTGACAAGCACTTGCCGCAAGACTCCCGAAGCATATATGGCGGACAAGCGGTTATTGAAGGCGTAATGTTTGCTGGCAAACACGTTAACGTAACAGCTGTCCGACGCAAAAATGATGAAATCGTATTTTATGAGGTACCCCGCACATCCAAGAGCTGGATTCAAGCCTTAAAAAAAATTCCGCTCGTTCGAGGCGTAGTCGGCATTTTGGAATCCAGCGCCAAAGGCTCGCAGCATTTGAATTTTTCCATGGAGACCTATGCGGAGGATGAAGCCGGCGAGGAAAAAGATGCCGCTTCGGCTGACCAAGCGGTCAAGGCGAAGGATGAAAAAAAACAAGGCTGGAGCCTCAGCATGCTGGTAGGCGTCGCCGTAGCGGGTGTGCTTTCGTTTATTTTCGGCAAGCTTATTTTTACGGCAGCACCTGCTGCGCTTGAAGAATTGCTATTCTCAGGGGTATTTGAGAACAAGGTCGGTCATAATTTATTAGAGGGTCTTATCAAAATTATTTTGTTGCTAGCGTATTTATATTTCATCTCCATGACTCCGCTTATTAAGCGTTTATTCCAATATCACGGTGCTGAGCATAAAGTGATTAGCGCTTATGAAGCCGGCGAGGAGCTCAGCATAAGCAATGTACAGAAGTACAGCCGTCTTCACTATCGCTGCGGCTCAAGCTTTATCGTATTTACGGTTATCGTAGGCGTTGTCGTCTATTCGCTTCCGTTCTTCACATGGGATTCCATTTGGGAACGTGTCTACATCCGTATTCTTCTGCTTCCGCTCGTTCTTGGCCTTTCATACGAGGTGCTGCGCTGGACAAATGCTTTGCGTGAGATTCCTTTTCTCCGCTACCTCGGTTACCCGGGATTGTGGCTGCAATTGCTTACGACAAAGGAGCCGCGCGATGAGCAAGTAGCCGTATCCATCGCTTCCTTCAAACGGATGCTAGAGCTTGATAAACAAATGAAATAAACGATATTCAAACAAGGAAAGGCGGTATTACAATGAGCAGAGTACCGAGCAAATGGAATATTTGGTCCATCACTATACTCGTGTTGCTGGCGATTGGCCTCGTGTATAGTGTTGTTCAAAGCCCGGCAGCATTTATTATTCCGATCATGGTGCTTGGCGGTATTTTCCTGCTTTATAAATATCCGCCTGCCTTCTTAAGAGGAAGCAGCGCGCAGCGAGGCCGAACTGAGGTCAAGCAAAGCCGAGCTACCGCTGCGAAGATGAAAACCAACAAGCCTCGCTCCAAAACCGTACCATTCCGCGTTATCGAAGGCGGCAAGGATGACGACGATTTGCCAAAATATCATTAACAAACAAAAAAGAAGGTCTGCGGCAAAGCTGCAGACCTTCTTTTTTGTTTGTTTGAACCTACACCTTATGTATTACTCGCTGTCCATTTCCGCACGAACAGCGCGAAGCTCGTCCATTCTTTGAGAGTCGCGGCGGAAGTATTCAACCAGCGTCTCAATGCAAGTAATTGAATCCCAGCTTAAATGATGCTCAATTCCTTCAACATCCTGATAAATATTTTCGTCCTGCACGCCGATTGTGGTAAGGAACGATTCCAGCAGCTGATGCCGGTCGACTAGCCTTTTCCCCATTTTCTTGCCTTTATTGGTCAGGACAAGCCCACGATACTTTTCATAAATCAAATAATTATCTTTGTCGAGCTTTTGAATCATTTTGGTGACCGATGAAGGATGCACCTCTAGTCCTTCCGCGATGTCCGAAACACGCGCATAACCTTTTTCATCAATCAGCTTATAAATTCTTTCCAAGTAGTCTTCCATGCTCGGTGTCGGCACTGAAGAACCCCCTAACCATACTTCTTCACCTTGTCTCTTAGGCGTTACTCTATGTATCATACACTGTTCATTATGCTCACTGCAACCTGTTCGAATTTCGATAACCAATTATGCAGCGCAAAAAACGCATGAACTTTCCAGTTTGAGCCGCTCATCTCCTTCACACAATAACCGTATTCGTTTGCGACTTATCTACAGGAGGAATGACAGATGAGCACAGCTATTACAGGTCGACCCAAACCGGATCGCTCCACCCTCTCCTTCGTTCCTGAGCTCGTTTATTTCGAACCGTCTGCGCTCGATTATCCAAAAGGCAAGCGAATATTCGAATGGGTCAAGCAGGAGGGCATTCCATACCGGATGACGACCTCTCACAACCGCATTACGAATTTGCCTGGCGATACGGAACTCGAGCAGTACAAAATTGCCAAGCGCACACTAGTCGTAGGCATCCGCAAAACGTTGAAATTCGACACCTCCAAGCCTTCAGCCGAATATGCGATTCCCATTGCTACAGGCTGTATGGCTCATTGTCATTATTGTTATTTACAGACGACTTTAGGCGCTAAGCCTTACATTCGGGTGTACGTCAATATAGACGATATTATTGAGGCTGCACAGGGCTATATTGACGAGAGGAAGCCGGAGATTACTCGCTTTGAAGCGGCCTGTACCTCAGATCCCGTTGGACTTGAGCCCATCTCGGGAAGCCTGCGCGAGCTCATCGAATTTATGGGGGCTCAGGAGTATGGCAGGCTTCGATTCGTAACCAAATTTCATCATGTGGATTCCTTGCTAGACGCAAAGCACAACGGCCATACGCGCATACGGTTCAGCGTCAATGATAAATATGTCATTAAACATTTTGAGCCTGCTACGTCAAAATTCGAACAACGGATTGAGGCCGCCGCTAAGGTAGCTGGAGCGGGTTATCCAATGGGCTTCATTATTGCCCCGATTATTTGGCATGAAGGCTGGGAGGAAGGCTATGGCGAGCTAATATCGTCGCTTGCAGCAGCACTCCCGCCAGAGGCAACGAAGGATCTCACCTTTGAACTGATCCAGCATCGCTTTACCAAGACAGCCAAAGCGGTAATCGAAAAGCGCTATCCGCGTACGAAGCTGGAAATGGATATCGAGAAGCGTAAATACAAATGGGGCCGCTGGGGACAAGGGAAATATGTATACCCCGATGAACAAGCAAATGCGCTCCGCATGTATATATCGGAGCGCATCTTTGAGCATTTTCCAGAAGCGAAAATAGAATATTTTACGTAAATTCGCTGCTTTTTAAAAAGCAAGCCATTCCGGCGTAATGACGTTCAGCCAAATCGTTATTTTGGTCATTTGATCGGTAAATAGCAAAATACCCATCAATATCATTACCGCTCCGCCGATCTTCATAACGGTTGCGGAGTATTTCAATATCCATCTTGCCGTCCCAAGGAAAAAGGCAAGGACAAAAAAAGGAATCGCGAAGCCTAGTGCGTAGGCAGTCGTCAATCGAAACCATGTTCCAGGCTCCGTTGCTGCTAATCCTAATATAGCTGTCAGAGCAGGACCCATGCATGGCGACCAGCCTGCCGAAAAACCGATCCCAAAAATAAAAGAGCTCACATAGCTCGCTTTCTTCGGAATAAGGTTCATTCTCCGGTCCTTCATAAGCAGCTGCGGCTGGAATAATCCGATTAGAAAAAGTCCCATCAAAATGATCAAAATAGCTGATATCTGTCTAATCAGCTGCCTGTACTCACTAAAAAACTCGGCAAACACATTCGTACCGTAGCCCAAAGCGTAATAAACGGTACAGAAGCCCAAGATAAAAAACAGCGTATGCGACATCGTGAGCATACGTTTTTGTTTTGCATTCGCATTTCCCCTGAGATCCGCCACCGATATTCCCGTTATGTATGATAAATAGGAGGGATATAGCGGCAAGCAGCAAGGCGAAATAAACGATGCAAAGCCGGCACCGAATGCCAGCCAAATGTTAATATCAGACATGCCTGATCACCCCAATTCGAATCAACTGCCTGCTCGGACACCGCGGCGGAAGACGAGCAGCAAAAGCAATACCGCAATAAGCAAAAGTACAATCGTGCCGCCTGGCGCTAAATTCCATACACCTGCCATGAGCAGACCGATGATCACAGCCAGCTCGCCAACGACCACGACCGTAATGACGCTTTGCCGGAAGCTTCTTGCAATGATCAAGCTGCATGCAGCAGGTATCGTAAGCAATGCGGATACTAGCAGCGCTCCCACAATTTTAATAGAAACGCTAATAATAAGTGCGGTAAGCACGCTAATCATAACATTATAAAATTTCACGGGCAAGCCGCTTACTGCAGCCGCATCCTCGTCAAACGTAATGAGAAAAAGCTCCTTGACCTGCAGCCAAATCGCAGCGAGAACGATAAGCGTAACTCCTCCGATTACATAAAGATCGTTGCTGTTCAGGGTGTAAATGCTGCCGAACAAATAACTGTCCACATTTTTAAAACCCTTTCCCATCGTAAAAAACAATGAGGCTAGGGCAACCCCGCCGGACATGATGATAGCGATAGACAGCTCCGCATAAGTTTTGTACGCTTTCCTAAGCTTCTCGATGGCAAAGGATGCTGCGATGGCGAACAACAGCCCCACCGCGATGGGGTACACGCCAATCAAAAATCCGAGCGCTACGCCGGCTATAGAGACATGAGATAAGGTGTCTCCAATCATGGACAATCTGCGCAGCACAAGAAATAAGCCCATTAGCGGGGCAGTTACGCCGATGAGCAACCCGCCAATTAGGGCTCGTTGAAAAAATTCGCTAGTTACGATCTCCAATCAAAACAACCTCTTTCCTGCTCTCCATTTGTTGTCGCAGCCCTTTTAGGCTGTGTGCAAGGTCATTTTCCACGCAGTCCTGCGTTTCATGCGAATGCTTGATGTGAAACTTAAGCTTCCCGTTCGTTGCAGCCGGCTCTTGACCAAGGTAGGACCTGATCATATCCAAGTCGTGGGAAACCATTAGAAACGTAATATTATGATGCTGATGCATATGCTTGATCATATGGAAGAAGCTCTCCTGCGTCTCCGTATCAATCCCAACTGTTGGCTCATCCAAAATGAGCAATGACGGACTATTGACCAGCGCTCTGGCTAGAAATACACGCTGCTGCTGACCGCCCGACAGCTGGCCGATTCGCTTATCCTTCAGGTCCTCGATACCCATCGCGTGCAGAGCATCCTCGCACTTAATGAAATCCGCCTTGTTCATCTTCTTAAACAGCTTGCTCCGCCCATAAAGCCCGGATAGAACAACCTCTCGCACCGTAGCCGGGAACAGCGGGTTTAATGCGTTTTTTTGCGGAACGTATCCGATACGCTCCCATTGCTTAAACTTGTCTATTCGTTCTCCAAATAAACGGATCGTGCCGCTTGTAGGCTTTAGCAAGCCAACAATCATTCGCAGCAGCGTCGTTTTTCCAGCGCCATTCGTACCAATTAAGCCAATGAAGTCTCGTTCCTTAACAGCAAAGCTTAAATCCGAGATGACATTCTGCTGCTGGAAGGAAAAGGAGACGTCCTCCAATGAGATAACCTCTTGGTGGCAGCTAGCGTCGGCAATAGTTATTCGATTCGGTTGCGCCATAACTTCTTCTCTCCTCACAGCAATACAGAGCTGCAGCAGCTCTGTTGGATTGCCTTTTGTTCTATTGTAATGCTTGCACAAGATTTTGCAAGTTGCGTTCCATCAGTGTTAAGTAGGTTTGGTCTTCCTTTTCTTGCTCTGGCGTCAAGCCCTCCAGCGGGTTAAGCACCATCGTCTCGACATCAGCTTCACTCGCCAGCGTCTGTGCAAGCTGATCGGACACCAGCTCTTCGAAGAAAATATATTTGACTTTGTTTGCTTTAACAAACTTCGCGATGTCCAGCAAATCCTGCGCGCGCGGCTCCGCATCCGGGTTAAGACCCATGATGGATAGTTGCTTCAAGCCATAATCACGAGCTAAGTAACCAAATGCTTCGTGGGAGGTAACGATGTTTTTATTCGGTACTTGTGCAAGCTTGGCCGTGTAGTCTGCATCGATGGCTTCCAGCTTCGCAAGCAAAGCCTCATAGTTTTTCTCGTAGTCTGCTTGGTTTGCGCTGTCGACTTCGATCAAACTATTTTTAACATTTTCAGCTAGCTTAAGCGCTGATTTAGGGCTAACCCAAGTATGCGGATCAGCACTGCCATGCTCATGTGCTTCTTCATCTGCATGCTCTTCCTCGGAGCTCTCGATAAGTGCTATGCCTTTGCTAATCTCTTTGGTAGCAACCGCGCTGTCCTTGGACAAGCCCTTCAGAAAAGCATCTACCCAGCCCTCAAGGCCTGCGCCGTGATAGAGGAACAGCTTTGCCTTCGAGGCGGTGCTCAGATCACGGCTCTTCGGTGTCCAGTCATGCGGCTCTACGCCGGCAGCGATTAGATTTACTGCTTTAATATGTTCTCCGCCGATTTCCGATGCTAGAAAATATAAAGGATAAAAGCTTGTAACGACGCTGATCTGACTTGCACCAGCCTTATTTGTTGCAGCCGAGCTATCATTCGTCGAATCCGCTGGCGAACTTGCATTGTTGTTATTGCCGCAAGCTGCCATCACAAGCAGCATAGCGGTCAGAAGCAGGCCTAACGCCGCAGAGCGTATCGATGTTTTCAATTTCGAATCTTTCATTTGGTGTTCTCTCCATTCTGTCTCTCTCTTCTTCGTAATCGTTATGATTACGTTTTGTATTATACGATGCCTTTAAATAGACTGTCAACCATATTTCTAAGTAAAAAGCTTGCTTATATTCCGACCTGAAGCCTATCGATTACTTGTATTGACGAAAATAAAGCGAAATATGACAACTCGCTGTCGCCTGAGAAGAAGCATGAGATTCATAGGCTATAAAAGAAGGATGCCCCGGAAGTCATCAGACTTCTGGAGCACCCTCTTTTACTCAGCTAAACTTACTAGTCTATTTGACAACCGCGCCGTTTGGCATGCCGTCTGGCACAGCAGCCAGCGTCAATTGATCGCCATGCGAAGCAGCTAGTATCATGCCTTGCGACCATTCCCCACGCAGCTTAACCGGCTTCAAGTTCGTTACGCAAATGACTTTGCGGCCAACCATTTGCTCCGGTGTATAAAACTTAGCGATGCCGGAAACGACCTGACGCTGCTCGTAACCAAGATCCAGCTGCAGCTTAAGCAGCTTATCGGCTTTGTTCACAGGCTCTGCCGCTATTACCTGTGCGACACGAAGCTCTACCTTCGCGAAGTCATCAATCGCGATCTCTTCCTTCGACTCTACTGCCGCCTGAGGCGTTTCGCTTGCTGCCTTTGCTTCCGCTGCAGCAGGTTGATCCGCTGCTGGCTCAGCTTGCGTTCCGCCGCCCATTGCAGCTGCTATAAAGGCAGCTTCCTCAGCCGTATCAAGACGTGGGAACAAAGGCAAGCCTTTGCTTACTTTCGTTCCGCCTGGCAGCGACCCGAATTGCTTCGTGCTCTCCCATGCCGTCAACTCGCCTGGCTCAAGGCCAAGCTGCTTCCACATTTCACGGGGAGCATGCGTTAAGAACGGCTGAAGAAGGATCGAGACGATGCGGAGCGATTCCGCCAAATGGTACATGACCGATGCAAGCTCTCCGGTCTTAGCCTCATCCTTGGCAAGCGCCCAAGGCTGGGTTTCATCAATATATTTGTTCGTACGGCTTACAAGCTGCCACAACGTCGCCAGCGCCACGGAAAACTCCATCGTTTCGAGTGCTGACTCCACCTGTACGATCGTTTCACTCGCAAGCTTCTGCAAGGAATCGTCGAAAGCAGTTACCGTACCTGAGTAATTTGGTACAACGCCGTCAAAGTATTTGTCAATCATTGCGATTGTCCGATTAAGCAGGTTGCCAAGGTCATTGGCAAGGTCAAAGTTGATCCGCTCGACGAAGTTTTCCGGCGTGAATGTACCGTCGGCTCCGAATGGCACCTCTCGCAATAAATAATAGCGCAGCGCGTCCAACCCGTAACGATCAATCAGCATAACCGGATCAACGACATTGCCCTTCGACTTCGACATTTTGCCATCCTTCATCAGCAGCCAGCCGTGCGCAAACACCTTCTTAGGCAGCGGCAGCTCAAGCGCCATCAACATAATTGGCCAATAAATCGTATGGAAACGAACGATTTCCTTGCCGACCAAATGAACGTCTGCAGGCCAGAAATCTTGGAACTTCTGATCCTTGCCCTCGTTGCCGTAGTCAAGCGCTGAGATATAGTTAGACAATGCGTCAATCCATACATAAACGACATGCTTTGGATCTCCCGGCACTTTAACGCCCCAATCAAACGTCGTGCGCGATACAGCCAAATCCTCAAGGCCAGGCTTAATGAAGTTGTTGATCATTTCGTTTTTGCGCGATTCCGGCTGAATGAAATCCGGGTTGTCCTCATAGTACTTAAGCAAGCGATCCGCATATTTGCTCATCCGGAAGAAATAGCTTTCCTCCTTTACGAGCTCAACCGGACGGCCGCAGTCCGGACAATTGCCGTCTACTAGCTGGCGCTCAAGGAAAAAGGATTCGCACGGCGTACAGTACCAGCCTTCATAGGTGCTCTTGTAAATATCGTCCTGCTCCAAAAACTTGGCGAATATTTTCTCGACCACCAGCTTGTGGCGCTCTTCCGTCGTGCGAATGAAATCGTCATTGGAAATTTCAAGCTTCGCCCATAGGTCCTTAATGCCAACGACGATATCGTCGACGAACTGCTGCGGACTTTGATCCTTTTCCTTCGCTTTGCGCTCGATCTTCTGCCCGTGCTCATCCGTTCCAGTCAAATACCAGACGTCAAAGCCGCGAAGCCGTTTGTAACGCGCCATTGCATCACCCGCAACCGTCGTATAAGCATGGCCGATATGAAGCTTATCACTCGGATAATAAATCGGCGTCGTAATATAAAACGTATTTTTGTTTGTCATATGAATCCTCCTATTTGATTTTTTATCTTAAAAAAACGCAAAAAACTCCCGTCCATCATGGGACGAGAGTTAGAACTCACGCGGTACCACCCAAATTTCAATCTCGAACATCGCCATTAGACCAGGCATTTCGAGAAAGCTTCGTGTGCCGCCTTCATGGCGGCTATCGCCGTTAACGCCAGCTTCGCGTCGCCCCCTTACCCAGCCATTGTTAAAATGCTGCAGCTCGAAAGCGAATCCTCCTGGACCATTTTCCAATAGTATCCCCTGCCGGCTTCCACCCAAAATCCCGGCTCTCTGCGAAAGTTCTTCTATTGTACTTATCCATTCCTCGGACATATGTAGTAAACTAGGAAAAACTTGATTGGTTTATAAATCAAAATATACCGAAATAGAACCCTCTCTGTCAAGGAGCATCTATCTTGTCGTTTTTTGCGGGCGGCACAGGATCGTACCCTCCAGCGTTAAACGGATGGCATCTTGCGATACGCTTCATCGCTAGCCATGAGCCTTTGGCAGCCCCATGCTTCTCGATCGCCTCCAGCGCATACATCGAGCAGGTCGGATAAAAACGACATGAGGGCGGGGTAAGCGGAGAAATGAACTTGCGGTAAAAATGAATCGGCGCCAGCGTCACCCGTCGCATCTTTCGTTGTTTCGACATTAGGCTTCGCTTACGGCAGGCTCATCCTGAACACATTCCTTGCAGTAGCCGAACACCTCGAATTTATGCTTCACAACACGGAAATCCTCAGGAACGTTAGTCTGCTCCATCGGGCAGTAAGTAATCGGGTAGGTCATGCCGCATTGCAAGCAAATCATATGGTGATGATGATCATTTTCTTTGCAATGAAGCTTAAACTTGCCGCCATCCTCGAAAATAACCTGCTCCAGCACGCCAAGCTCTTCCATAACACGAAGGTTTCGGTAAACGGTATCGAAGCTTAGCCCCGTATAGGATCTTCCCATATATTCATAAACTTCCTTCGGAGCCAAATAGCCCTGCGTCTCCGAAAACAGCTTGGCAAGCGTCTTTCTTTGATCCGTAATCCGCAACCCTTGACCAGACATGCGTCTTATAATGTCTTCCATTGTGTGCATATGTCGAACCTCCGGACTCTATATTGTCTATCTCCATAATGACGAAAAAAAAAGCTCTCGTCAATGAGAGCCTCCTAACCGTTTAAACGCATGTTAATCATAAAGCTAGCCGACATCGCAAGAAACAGTACGATACTAAGAAAGCCAACCAGCTTGCGCCTAGCATTCAGCTTTTTGATGAGGGCAGCATCATTTGATTGCCGCTTCGTTTCCGAATACGAGCGATGCATAAACAAAAAAGTAATAATAGAAACGACAAACAGCATGTTGACGATAAACCAAATGACTGTCCAGAACAAGCCATTACCTCCGGTCGTGATCAGCTATAGAGATGCTATAGATACCACTTGTTTAGTATATACATAAATACGATGAAGCTGACGACCGCCCCGCCGAAGCTGAACCAGCCTGTACGAAAACGCTGCTGAAACATGCGTAAAATTCCGAAGCTGAGCAATCCGAATACGAGCATTATGAAAACGATACCGAGTATGAATAACGAAGCAGACACGCTGCTTACATCGACTAGTGACACCGAACACACTCCCTTTTTGCTAATATGTACATGTTCACTAGACATTATAAGGGATAGACGAGCCATTAGCCAGCCGCAAACCCTGTCGATTTCGTGACAAAAAGAGCACACCTTACTTCGAAGTGTGCCCTTCCTGCCTCAACGCCATCTATTAAAAACGCACGATTGCCTCATGATAGGTACGATTGGTTGGCCGCTTCTGCAGCTTGACGTGAAGCACGGAATCCTTCACAAGCGTTTTGCATATGCGCGGCTTCACCAGCTTCGGCAGCTTAATCGTCTCGCTTTTGCCGTCTGGCAAGCCATCTAAACGCAGCCGGTCCTCGCGCACGAACAATCTCAGCAGTTCTTTGTCAAAACCATCTGGCAAATTTATTTTCACCTGAACAAATTGCTTTGTTTCAGAGAAGGTTGCCGATCCTCCTCCAATTAATACACCTGCTGCTTCCGGCAGCGCTTTCGTCATCATTTTGCGAACATATTGCTCTACCCATTCCGGCTCGCGAAGCAGCTCGAACCCTTTAGGAAGCTGCTGCCTCTCCATCCATTTCTCCATATCATCCCATTTGGATGCCACAAGCAAACACCCGCCTTCCAGCACTTCTACCATCATATGCGCCTAGCTTCGCTCGGGATACTTTCGCTTTGGGAACATCTAGGCGAATGCCGCATAAGATATTGTACGCTCAGCTAGTTGATTTATAAATGCTTACGAAGAAGGAGGCTGCTTATGCCAGCTGTCGTCGGTTTTGTCAAAATTATTAGCGTCGGTTCCGGTTCCATCGTTCAATTCGGTGATACTTTGGAAGTGTCGCCGAACAGCAGTTCCAAGACATATGCAGGGTCAGGCTCGTTCCTAACTGGCAGCTTAACAAACTCTAATAATGCCGTCAGCGCTACGAATACTCTTGATCCGGACGTGCAGGATGCTTCGAATAATCAAGTGAGTGCGATATGAGCTTAACAATCCATCAGCAAATCACCATTCACCTGCTGCGCGTCGACAGCGTGTCGAACAGCTCCGTCCTGCAGGTCGGTAGCGCCGGATCGATACGCTCCTTGTCACAAATGTATAATACCGGCGGGTTCACGGAGCCCGCTCCAGAGCTGGGAGGCGATAATCCGATTTCCTTCGTGCCGCTTCCGAATCCTGCCTAGCAGGAAGTCATGAATGAACTCATTACAAGAAGGAGGAGCAGTCTCATGCAGCAGCCTAATCCGCTATCCCCTTGGCAAATGTGGTCACTTGAAGTGCAACATAAGCTCAAAGAGCAGCAAGAGCAGCTCGAAGCGCTTGAAGCGAAGGTTGCCGCTTTGTGTGAGCAGGTAAAGCAGCTTGAAGCACGCCCTACTTACAATATAGAGAGTATTGAATACCATTTTGATCAATTGAAGGTAGAGAAGCTGGACGGCACGCTCAATATCGGCATGACTGCACCAGGTACGGGTGATGATGCTTTTCCAGGCAGCATTGAACAAATATCGGTATCAAAGCCGCAAACTTTTCCTTCTGCCGATCCCGTTATCACCCCTCCAAGCGGTATGTATAGTGATCTTTTTGCCGATATGAATCGTTATTTGGATGCCGAGGCTCCGCAAAGGCTGCTTGCTTACGAGAATGAGCTATGTATTCCACTCGACCCCTATCATAGACGCATCATTATAGAGGATGTCCGCAAGCAGGTGCCTTCTCGAATTAATTATTATATGCATGAAGCTGAAAAAGGCACTGCGAATCAGCTTTCACCAACCGATGATCCATCGGTTGCAGCTACCGTACTTGCAAAAACAAGAAGGGATGCCGAAACAGCGATGCTTGCTTATATGCGGCAGCTGCAGAGCGGCACGCCATCATCAGGAGGAATGGCCTAAATGTTTCAATTCAATGTAATAAACCATGTTTTGAATGTTGGTCAAATCGAAATTCTCGGCGTATCCAGCGCATCCATGATGCAGGTGGGCGATACCGATACCGTTTCCTTATATTCCGTGTTCGACACGCCGCCTGAGTCGGTCATCGTTGGGCCGATGGCTCCTTTACCGCTGCCAGATTCTGTTGACGAAACGTAGGCATAAGATGACAAACACATACCCGATACGAACGTCAAAAGTAGGTGTGATTTGTTTAATCGACGTCTCCATTGCAGGTGTTGCACAGTTCGGAGATCGAGCAGAAACAAATGCCCGTCTAAAGGCTCTTGCTGTTCAGCGGCAAGAGGACCATACGACAGCTGGCGACGTTTTCTTTGAATCTTATGATATGTTCTACCAACCTCGGCCTGTTCTTAACGATCCTGATTTTGATAACGGACAGGTCATTCAATTCAGCCGAAACAATTGCTGTCCCAATATTACGGTCGGCTTCATACGAGTGATTGCAACCGGTGCTTCTTCCAGTATACTAATCGGCAATGGGATGTGCTTAGATAACGAATCGCGGATTAAGCATTTTCGCCAGTATGCTCGCCGGAAAGCTTTTCCTCCTATTGGCTGTTGAATTGAACAACCCTTGTTTGCACATCTATAAGACCGCTTGGACGCTTGTATCCATGCGGTCTAATTCTCTTCTGCATCTCGACTGTTAACGATTGCCAGAGCATATACATATAGCAACTAAGGTTGCAAAGGATGAATACGCCAAATGGATATGAATCGAATTCGTGCACGAATAGATGAAATGACCGCTGATCTGCTAAGACTGCAGTCGCGAGACGGCGCTTGGCGAATGTGCTTCGATACGGGTACCGCAACGGACAGCTATCTTATTATTTTGCTGCGTCTGCTTGAGAGGCCGGATGAGCACCTGATTCGAAGGCTTGCAGCTCGAATAGCATCCATGCAGCAGCCAAATGGCGCTTGGAAGGTTTATCCGGACGAATCCGAGGGCAATTTAGAGGCTACAGCTGAAGCCTACTATGCTTTGCTTAGCGCGGGATTCTTCCATGCAGCCGATCCGCGAATGGTAAGCGCCAAGCAGTTTATTTTGCAGCAAGGCGGTTTAGGTGAAGCCAAAAACCTGCTCACTCAAGTCATCTTAGCCGCTACTGGTCAAGCGGAATGGCCACGATTATTGCGTATTCCGCTGGAAGCCTTTTTCTCTGATCTTGGGATCGGATTAGATCTATTCTCGCTCTCCGGCCACGCACGCGTTCATCTCGTACCAACATTAATTATGGCGAATAAGCAATTTGCTCGCCGCACAGCAACGATGCCTCTTTTATCCGATTTATTTGCCGGCCCATCGCGTACCTTCACGAATGATACAACTTGGATATCGGCGTTAAATGGCTTTATTGCAAGCTTGCCCTTAAGCAGTCTGCTGCCGCCAAGCTCGCCAACCGCTTTAGAGCGGGCTGAGGCGTTTATGTTCGAGCGAATAGAACCTAATGGCACGCTGCTCACCTTCTCGACAGCGACGATTTTGATGATTTTTTCGCTGCTGGCACTCGATTATTCGCCTCAATCGCCTGCAGTAAATCAACTGCTGTCAGGAACGATTTCATTGCTATGCGTCGATCGGCCGCATCTTCAAGTAGCATCCTCGGAAGTATGGGATACAGCTATGATCAGCAGCGCTCTACGGGAAGCAGGAATGCCGCCAAACCATAACGCTATGGAACGAGCAGGATACTATTTGTTAGAAAGGCAGCAAATCCGTGTGGGTGATTGGGCTCGTCGGCTGCCGAATACGCCTGCTGGAGGCTGGGGCTTCTCTAACGTGAATACGCTGTATCCCGACGTCGATGACAGTGTAGCCGCGCTACGTGCCATACGTCCCTATACAACAGAAGCAAATGGTTTATACGGCAATTGGCAAAGAGGCTTAAACTGGGTACTCGCGATGCGGAACGAGGATGGCGGCTGGCCAGCTTTTGAGAGGGAAGGCACGCAGCTGCCAGCTAGCTTCTTCACTTTTGAAGGCTCTGCCGATATTTCAACCGATCCTTCAACGGTAGATTTGGCCAGCCGTGTTCTGGGCTTTCTCGGAAATGAGCTCGATATGACTATCGGCAATCAGTGGCTCGATGACAGCGTACAATGGGTGCTCTCGCAGCAATCGAGGGACGGAAGCTGGTACGGCCGCTGGGGAATTGCCTACATTCATGGCACCGGTGCTGCCATTCAAGGCATGGCTGCCGTTGGCATGCCTAACGACCATCCTGCCATTAAGAAAGGAATCAAGTGGCTGCTTGAAATCCAAAATGACGATGGCGGTTGGGGTGAATCCTGCCTTAGCGATAAAGAGAAGCACTACGTGCCTCTTCATGCCAGCACACCCTCACAAACCGCATGGGCGCTTGATGCGCTGACGGCTGTTAACGATAAACCGACATCAGCGATTGAGCGTGGTGTTGATGCGCTGCTGCAATCGCTTGAGAGGCGGGATTGGACCTATTTCTATCCGACAGGTGCCGCTCAGCCAGGCAGCATGTACGTATTTTATCCAAGCAACAACTATATTTGGCCCTTGCTCACCTTATCAACTATTTTGAAGAAGTATGGCTCCTAATGTTCACCTCGCATACATGAAAAAAAACAGCCTGCATGCTCGGCTGTTTTTTCATATATGCTATACCCATTTTTGCTGAAAAACAGCAATATTCGCGTATTCCTCCGTTAACAGACGAGATACACGGATATAAATTCGCATGAGCTCGGCGTAGATTTTGGCGTTTTGCTTATTCGGCAAATGAAAATGCGATCCACCGACCATGTCGGCAACGACGTCCAGCGAATCCACCTCGCCCATGCTGTACAACCCAAGAATGACTGCGCCGAGGCAAGAGCTTTCAATGCTTTCCGGCACATGCAGCTCCTGATCAAAAATATCAGCCATCATCTGACGCCACAGCTCAGATCTTGCAAAGCCGCCTGTCGCTTGAATTTTCGTTGGCTTGCCCGTTAATTCCTCCAGCGCCATAAGCACGCTGTACAAATTATAAATGACGCCTTCTAGCGCCGCGCGAATAAGATGCTCCTTCTTGTGATGCAGTCCAAGTCCAAAATAAGAGCCGCGCGCATTCGCATCCCATAGAGGAGCTCGCTCTCCGGCTAAATACGGATGGAAAATGAGTCCGTCTGAGCCCGGCTTCGCTTTCGCTGCAAGCTCCGTGAGCAGCTCATACGGATCGATGCCAAGCTCCCTAGCCGAAGCAATCTCCTCCGTACCGATCTGATCACGCACCCATCTGAAGATCATGCCTCCGTTATTTACCGGACCGCCGATAACCCAGTGATTCTCCGTCAGCGCGTAGCAAAAAATTCTGCCCTTCGGGTCTGTGACCGGCTTGTCCGTTACCGCGCGAATAGCGCCGCTAGTGCCGATGGTAACCGCAACTACGCCTGGCTGGATCGCATTGACGCCAAGATTGGAAAGCACGCCATCGCTAGCGCCAATTACGAACGGTGTGGAAGGAAGCAAATTCATTCGCTTCGCATAGTGCTCCTCCAATCCTTCCAGCTTATACGTTGTAGGAACAAGCTACGACAACCGTTCCGCCGTAACTCCGGCTACATTTAGCGCTTCCTCGTCCCATTGCAAATTTTCCAAGTTAAACATTCCAGTAGCAGAGGCAATCGAATAATCGATGACATAACGGCCGAACAGCTTGAAAAACACATATTCTTTAATCGAAATAAATTTATATGCACGGTCAAAAAGCTCCTTATGATCATAACGCAGCCAAGTGAGCTTTGACAAAGGAGACATCGGATGGATTGGCGTGCCCGTACGCAAATAAATGTCGTGGCCATTCCATTCGTTTTTAATTTTATTGGTCCATTCTATGCTCCGATTGTCAGCCCATGTAATGCATTTCGTAAGCGGCTTGCCATCCATATCCACAGCTATGACGCTATGCATGGCTGAGCTGAACGAAACGCACAAAATATCGTTTGCCTGTACGTTGCTTTTGGCAATGGCTTGTCCTATCGTTTCAAGCACGGCGTAAAAAATTTCATCCGGGTCCTGCTCTGCAATAGCCGGAGATGGCGAGTGAAGCGGGTATTCAATGCCATGACTGGCTACGATTTCACCTTTAGAAGTAAAGAGCACCGACTTCGTACTCGTCGTTCCGATATCAACACCGATTACATATTTCGTATTCATTCTTGTACCTCCACATACATTTGCCTGTCAACACGACTGGCTCGTATTCGTACACCCTGCCATTCTTACAATACCTCTCTTCCAGCATTTATTCAATCAGTCGGATGAAGTGCTTACTACGCTATTGCCGACAAAAAAACCTGTAAGCTCATCAAGAGCATACAGGTTTTTTCTATTACTTTTCATTTCTCGCAGAAATCTTTATAGTAAACCGTTTGCCTCTGCTTCCTGTCGAAGCCGCTTGTACTTCTCCGCATACTTGCACACGCTGTGAACGACTGTTGCATGCGACCACGTAAGCGGTGCTACAGATAAAGGCGAACCGTCATACGGGTTCAGCTGCTCCGGCAGCAATCCGCTTTGAAGCGCATGATCCGATACCCATTGCAGCGTCCGCCGCGGGCCTTCCAGCTCTTCAAGCGTTTTGGCTGAATCAATCTCAAAGTTGGCTACCCAAAGGGTACAAATAATCCATGGGTTGCCTGGAACCTTATCGATTTCGCCAGATTGCTGGAAGTAATAATCGTTCGTATAGCGAGCGACGCCTCCAATATGAGTCTTTACCTGCAAGCCTTCTTTAATAGCCAGCATCGTCTGCACGACGCGGTAATCGTCAACAGGCAGCACGCCAAACTCAAGAACGCCAAACAAGCTGCTCTCAAGCGTCATATCCTTCACCCAGCGATTGTCCTTCTGAATAAGGCCACGTGCGAACCGGCCTGCTTCTTCATCCCATAGATGAGTAATAATGCCATGTTTAATCACTTCTGCCGTGCTTTTGTAATGATCGCTGCGCTCGTAATCACCGAACAGATCGGTGAAGTAGGAAGCCGCCATCAAACCGCCGTAGACAGATGCTGCCGTGTAAGTCCAGATGCCGTAGCGCTCCTCCCACAAGTCGTAGCTGGGCTTAGGCAGCGATAACGATGGCTCAATATAGGAGCTCAAGAATGTAGCAGCCTTTCGTATTAAATTGCTGTACAATGACTGAGGAAGCTCAATGACCTGATTTCGCGAGTAATCCTTCCACAAGGCGAACAGGACAAGGGCTGTCTCATCCTCCTGGATCGGCAATCGTCTGCTTCCCTGCACGATATACGGATGCCAGCTGGAGCCTACAGTGCCATCTGGATTGTATTTGTGGTACAAGTATCCTTCTGGCGACAAGGCTTGCGCGCAGAAATTAAAAAATGGAGCAATAACACTTTGATACCCGGCCATCGACATGGCGTCTGCAATTAATGCGCCGTCACGAGGCCACATATAGCTGTAATGGTCACGGTTGTACTGTAAAATATCCGTATCATTCGCAGCCAAGATGGCCCCGCGCTCATCAACCTGTGTTCGAACGAGCAGCAAGCTTAGCTTGAACATCTTCACGACATCATAAGGCAAATCACCAAGATCGGATTCTGCGCGGCGAAGCCAATGCTTCCAGTAAATGACCATTCGGCTGAGAAGCTTCTCCGGATGGTTCTCCTGCACGTATTGGTTCAGTTCTTTTACTTCCTCGAGATTTTGGCCGATCGACATCCAATAATAAATGGTCTTGTCGTTATTCGGCTGAACGACTGTTCGGAAGCTGATCGTACTGTCTACGGAGCCTTGGGCAATCGAGTTGCCCATAAGGACGCCATCTTCAGCATCGCGCCAAGTTCCCTCTGCGGATTGAAATCGTTTAATGCCTGTCGAGTACTGTGTCATGCCGCCTTCATCGGAGAAGCCGTTGAACATAAAGTAATTGTTCCGTTTGTAATGATAAAGCGTATGATTCTCTGGGTAATAAACGGCGGTATCGCCAACCTCCGTGCCATCGATCATTAAATCCTGATGAAAGAACAAGCGAACCTCTTTCGGATCGTTTGTCTTGTTTCGAATGACAACCCGCTTGATGTAAATGCACTCGCGTTGATGAATGCCGTCATTCATGTGAAGCTCGATCCCAAGTCCCTCATGCTTCGCCGTAATATTTGTGACTAAGGAATCCTCGATATAATCCAGATCGAATTTCCATTCCGGCTCATCCAGCCAGCTAAAAGCTCCTTCTACCCAAACACCTAAACGACAATACTGTCCGCCCACATGATTTAACTGTCCAACGAACGGATAATAAATATCACGAATGTAACAATGCTGATCCAAATTAAGAAGCATCTTTCCGTTGCCGATTACAAGATGACGGGCCATGATTCCTTCTCCTCTCGATGCGTTGCAAGTTGAGTATAAACGGATATATATGCTTTGGCGGAACGGTTCCAGCTGTAATCTTCCTTGTTGCCATTAAACACAATTTGCTTCCAAGCTTCCTCATTTCGATATAGAGCTAACGCTCTGCGTACGGTATACATATAATCGTGCGCATTGTAATTAGTAAAGCTGAAGCCGTTACCTTCGCCAGTATATTCGTTGTAGGCTTGAACCGTGTCCTTTAGTCCACCTGTCTCGCGAACAATCGGGACGGTACGGTAGCGCAGCGCAATCAATTGACTTAGACCGCAAGGCTCGAACTGTGAAGGCATTGCAAACATGTCCGAGCCCGCATAAATGCGGCGGGCAAGCCTGTCATCATAGCCTATCCATACGGCAACCTTACCAGGATGGTGATAAGCAGCATGATTTAGAATGTGCTCATAACGCCTTTCTCCTGCACCTAAAATGACAAATTGAACGTCCTCTTGCAGCAGCTCCTCGAAAGTAGCGGCGATTAGATCAAAGCCCTTCTGCTCGACTAGCCGCGAGACGATTCCGATGAGAGGCACCTCTTCGGATTGCGGGAGTCCCAGCTCGCGCTGAAGCTCTACTTTATTTTTGCGCTTGCGGCTAATCGAATTTCGATAGGGTACTTCCAGCGCGCTGTCATTCATCGGATCAAACAGCTCGTCATCGATGCCGTTCACGATTCCGATCAAATCTCCCGAACGGTATCTAAGCAGCGAATCCAGCCTTTCGCCGAAGTATTCGGTCTGAATTTCTTCCGCGTAGGTGCCGCTGACCGTTGTGAGCTTGTCTGCATACACGAGACCGCCCTTCATGCAGCAGCCGGCACCATGAAACTCCAAGCTGCCCTCAAGAAACATATCATCGCCCGCTCCAAGCAAATCCTTCAGCAGATCGATGCCGAACAAGCCTTGATATTTCAAGTTATGAATGGTGAATACCGATTTGGTATAGGCCCAAGCCGGATCGTGATAATAGCGAGTCTTCAGCAGAAACGGGATTAGACCGGTTTGCCAATCATGGCAATGGACGATATCAGGGTGAAATTCTATGTAGCGGACGGCTTCCATCACTGCGAAGCAAAAAAATACAAACCTTTCCGCATCATCCCCGTATCCGTATAGCCCTTTTCGCTTAAAATAAAACTCGTTATCAATTAAATAATAAATCGTGCCGTCAAACTCGCCTTTCAGCAGCCCGCAATATTGATTGCGCCAGCCAAACGATACAGTGAATTGAGCGATTAGCTCGAACTGCGAGCTAATCGCTGCAGGAATTTCTTCATACTTAGGCAATACGACTCTGGTATCAACGCCTCGCTTATTCAGCGCCTTAGGGAGCGCCCCAGCAACATCTGCGAGACCGCCAGTCTTCGCAAGCGGCACCGCTTCAGAGGTTGCGAACAGAATGTTCATAGGATTCTCCTTTCTTATTGACACCGCATGAGCGTCTGCTTCAACCCGATTGGAAACTTTTGGCGGCTTCCAATTGCATTAAAGCTTTTGTTTCGCGGCATAAGCATAATGATGGCTTAAACAATCCTATTGAATTAAATAATTTTTCGTTTGCCTGCTAAAAATGGCGAACTGGCTGCGCCTCTAATGTCACGTTCCGCTTCGATACGAACATCTTTATCCAAGATGCTGTGCTGCAGGAAGCTATTTTCACCGATAACACCATTTTGCATTACAATACTGTTGCTCACGACGGCGCCTTTTTGAACGTGTACCCCACGGAACAAAATGCTGTTGGTGACCGTTCCTTCTATGCGGCAGCCGTTCGCGATTAAAGAATTCGTAACCTTGGAGCTGCCTAGATAACGAGCCGGCGGTTCATCCTTTACCTTCGTAAAGATTGGACCCGGCTGGTAGAAGAGCTCCTTCCAAACTTCCGGATCGAGCAAATTCATATTGTTGCGGTAATAGCTGCTTACCGTATTTACTACTCCCAAATAGCCTTCATACATATAGCCATAAACGTTCAGCTTGTCGAGCCTTGATAAAATCGCGTGCCGAACCAGATGATCCTGACCTTGCGCTAGCGAAGTTTCTACGAGCTCCATAAGCAGATCCTTACGCATGACGTACATCTCCATGGAGCTGATGTCGCTGGACATGCGGCCATAGTGATCTTGAATGGAGGTGATTCGGCCTTCCTCATTCATGAGCACTTTTCGGGCCTTGCCCGTCAGCAAATCCTCCTGCTGCTTGCACACAACCGTGATATCGGCTTCTTTCTCCAAATGAAATTGAATGACCTTCTCAAAATCTATATTGCACACCATGTGGCTGCGAGTAATGACAACGTAATCGAGCGATGAGCGATTAAAATAATCGCGCTGCTGATAGAAATGATACAAATCGCCCCTGCTGATCTCTTGGATATCGTCCGTTGCCGGCGGTAGCACAAATAATCCGCTTTGACGGTGCTGCAAATCCCAGTGCTTGCCCGAACCAAGATGATCCATAAGCGAGCGGTATTTGGTATGTGCGAATACAGCTACCTTCGAGATGCCTGAATTAACCATGCTTGACAATACAAAATCGATTAAGCGGTAACGCGCGCCAAAGGGTACCGTTGCGAGGCAGCGTCCCTGCGTAAGTCGTTCAAGCTCGTCGGTCTCATGAATTAGATTGATGACGCCCATGACTTTATGCTTCATGAGTGCTCCACCTCCTGCAGCAAATGATCGTTCGTCACGTATTGATCAACAGCAATTACGGTAATAGCATCATCATCCGGGCTGCCTATCGTAACACCCGCTTGAATGACTGCTCCTTCACCAATAATAGCTCTATATATGCGCGCGCCTTCACCTATACGTACGTTAGGCATAACTACAGACTCGGTTATAACGGTATCTTTTGCCGATTTGACGCCATAGAACAATACTGATCGGTCAACAATGCCTTCAATCATGCAGCCTTCCGTTATTAAAGAAGCGGATACCTCTGCGGAGGACCCGATATGCTGAGCTGGTTGATTAGGGCTAACCGAGTAGATGCGCCAGTCGGCATCTGCGAGCTCAAGCGGCGGCTCTTCGGCAATAAGGTCCATGTTCGCTTCCCATAAGCTCTCGATTGTGCCGACATCCTTCCAATAGCCCTTAAATGGATAAGAATGGAGTCGTTTGCCATCCCTCATCATGGCAGGAATAAGATCCTTGCCAAAGTCATGGCTGGAGGTGCGGCTTGCCTCATCGTAGATCAAATATTTTTGAAGCTCGGACCATGTGAAAATATAAACACCCATCGATGCGATGTTGCTGGTCGGATTTTTCGGTTTTTCCTCAAAGGCGGTTATGCGATCCTCATCGTCGATATGCATGACGCCAAAGCGGCTTGCTTCCTTCCAATCCACCTCAATGCCAGCGATCGTCACATCTGCGCCAGTGCGCTTGTGATGCTGAAGCATGAGCTCGTAATCCATTTTATAGATGTGATCACCCGAAATGATAAGGACGTATTCAGGATTATATGGTTCAATGAAGGACATATTCTGATAAATGGCATTCGCCGTACCCTTGTACCAAACGCCGCCCTTTTGTTTCATGAACGGAGGCAAAATCGTCATGCCGCCATCACGGCGGTCAAGTCCCCAAGGACTGCCGATTCCAAGATAACGATTCAGCTCAAGCGGCTGATATTGCGTTAACACGCCCACCGTATCAATTCCCGAGTGCGCGCAATTACTTAATGTAAAATCAATAATTCTGTATTTCCCTCCAAAATAGACAGCTGGCTTTGCTAAATCCTTCGTGAGTACGCCTAACCTTTTACCTTCGCCTCCTGCAAGCAGCATAGCGATCATTTCTTTTCGGCCCATAGACACCAACTCCCTCTCTAATGTGTGTCCCCCAGATCTAAGGTGATGAACTGGAATGTAAGGGGGGGTAAATGAAGCGCAATGCTCTGATTGTGCCCATGCCAAGCGACGTTTTCGCTGCTATAGCAAAGCTGTGTTTGTGTTTCCGTTCCGCCAAATTGCTTGTCATTGCTATTTATGAAAGAGCGATAAGAACCTGGCTCTGGAACACCGATACGAAACGGTTGATAGTCGTTTCTTGAGAAATTGGCAATAATGATAGAAAAGTCGGTATTACCGCGGCGGATAAAGGATATGACAGATTGTGCTGCATTATGAACATCAATCCATTCGAAGCAAGCGGGATCGCTGTCTCGCTCCCAGAGCGAGGGTTGTTTCACATACATATGATTAAGCGACTTCACATAATGATGCATGCTGTTATGCATATCGTAATCAAGAAGCATCCAATCGAGCATGTCGCCATCTTTCCACTCGTCGAATTGCCCCCATTCACTGCCCATAAATAACAATTTCTTGCCGGGATGCGTCATCCAAAATCCATAGAACAATCGTAATTGAGCAAATTTCTCTTCATAGCTTCCAGGCATTTTATTTAAGAGCGAGCGTTTGCCGTGTACAACTTCGTCGTGCGAAAGAGGCAGGACATAATTTTCAGAAAATGCGTAAAGGAGCGAAAACGTGATGAGATGGTGGTGGTGCGAGCGATCGGGCGGATCTAGCGCCATATAGCGGAGCATATCGTTCATCCAGCCCATATTCCATTTAAAATTAAATCCGAGGCCGCCTTTGTAGGTTGGTGCTGTAACTGCCGGCCATGCGGAAGAATCTTCAGCTAGCATTAGAGTATCGGGGTAATAATGAAATACGGTTTCATTGAGCTTCTTGATGAAACGAAGAGCATCTAGGTTGTCAGGGCCGCCGAGATAGTTGTAAGTATGCATTTCTGGCGGTTTGTCCATATGTAAATTGATCATGCTTGCGACGGCATCAACTCTCAAACCATCGATGTGATAAAGATCCATCCAATACATGGCATTGGAAATAAGAAAGCTTGCGACTTCATTCTTGCCGAAATCGAAGGAAAGGGTTCCCCAGAGCGGCTTCTCAGCCCGCTTTGCATCAGCGCCCTCGAAGATCGGCGTTCCGTCAAAGAGACGCAAGCCATGATCATCCTTGCAGAAATGTCCAGGCACCCAGTCCAAAATAACGCCTATTCCGCTCTGATGGCATTTGTCAACAAACCGCATCAATTGCTTCGGTGTTCCATAACGGCTCGTTACGCCGTAGAAGCCTGTTATTTGGTAGCCCCAGGATTGATCCAAAGGATGCTCGGAGATGGGCATCAGCTCGATATGGGTATATCCCATTTCAGCGGTATACGGAATCAAATCATCTGCCAATTCATCAAACGTGAAAAAATCTTCTTTGCCTTTAATCTTCCAGGAGCCGGCGTGAACCTCATAAATAAGGAGCGGATTGGTGTAAGCTGGAAGCTCGCGTCTCTGAAGCTGCCATTCTTTATCATCCCATTCATAACCGTTTATTTGCGTTACGATAGAAGCCGTTCCGGGCCGACGCTCGGCAGAGAAAGCATACGGATCAGCCTTTCGAATGATAGTCCCCTCGGAGGTTGCGATCTCGTATTTGTAAAATTCTCCTTCACCGATCTTCGCAACGAATAAGGTGAAGATGCCGGTTGTACCAATTCGTTCCATAGGATGAAGCTTCCCATCCCAATTGTTGAAACCGCCAATAACGCGAATTTTTACTGCATTAGGAGCCCATACTGTAAATCGGACGCCGTCATTTCCGTCCACACGAACGAGGTGCGCACCCATAAAACGGTAGCTGTGATAGGAACTGCCTTCATTGAATAAATATAAGTCCTTGTGCGATAATCCGTTAGGTGCCGTTTGAACCATTGGTGGTTTCACCTCCCTGATGGATGATCTATGAAGAGCCATAATCAACTGTGACTGATTTACTGTAACCACATTATACATGGTTTTATGAAAAAAACACAGTTGTTTTCATAGATTTCGACAGCTTCATTTATCTCGTGTCAGATTTCGTGACATTAATATGATTTGAGCCTAAAACGCGCTGAATGTAGTAATGTTTGGCACAAAAACCTTTCGTAATCGAAATCTTAGCGCAATTTATCCATTTGCAATTTGGTACTTGCTTCTCTCGACGCGGCCTTACGGTATGAGGATCTCCATGACGTAACAATCGTTGATGATGCATTGCGCACAAATCCTTTGCTTTAATCGGCTTCATACAGTTTTCTACGCTGCAATGATTCATAATTAGTCTCCCCTGTGTTTATGCCTGATAGCTCATACCTATTTTGATAAAAGTTGTCTGCTATCCATATTATCGGGAAATCGAATTAGAATAAAGCCTGCTGTACGTTTATTAAGAGCGATTAAGAACAATTAAGACACCAATTGCACGCTATAGGTATGCATTAAGCTACCGAGTTTAATTAATTAAACATAAATATCTTATTTGAATCACTGCTACTAAACTGTCAAAATCATGGACTTGTATGTCACATTCCGCTATTTTATACTTTAAATTGTTTGCTCGGAATACGAAAGGAAAACAGAGGAGTGTTTGTGTTTGTCGATTTATAGCCAAATTTTTCAAATGATGGATCAGCCGATGATCCTATTGAGCCAAAATGACCGCGAAGCGCGCATTGAAGATGCCAATCAAGCCTTCCTTCGATTAACCGGTTTTACGCTCGCGGAGCTTCAATCCAAAAAAAGCAGCTACCTTCTTAAAAAATATAAGGTCGATAATTCAAGACAAGTATTAAAGAGCGAAGTAAGCATCTATACGAAGCTAAAACATCAAATTTCGGTACGAATTGATCAACAGCCCTTGCCAAAAAACAGCGAAGATGATATCCTTCGCGCCGTTATTACGTTCCAGAACTTGAGTCCTTATAAATGGATTGAGCAGCAAGCGGAAAAAAATAAGGTGTTGATCAGCGGGATCGTAGACAGCCATCAGCATGTTCGTTTAATAAGAGATGGCCTAGGCCCCATGTTGTTTGAAACTGACCGTAAGCTTAATGATGAAACACTGATGCAATTTATTGCCGATACAGATCATGGATCTATGCGAGAAGTTATACAGGAGGCTTATCAGCATAAGAAAGAGATGGGCATAAAACTTAAAACAAGTAAGCAGAGCGGTATTGAGCTTGAGATGTCGGTATCATTTGCCCCGATCCTCGACGGGTATGGCGAAGTGTCGGAATTTGCGTTCGTCATCTGGGATATACGTCCGATAGACGATAAAATCGAAGCTTCCGTCAAGCTGCGCATATGGATGGCCAAAAGAGACGTAACGGCCGGCCATCTGTCTGCTTCCACCGGCATTTCCATTCAAACGATCTCGAAGCTGCGAAACGGAAAAATTTTAAAGCCCCAAAGACTCACAGCAGAGCTGATCGCTTCGGAGCTTCAAATTGAAGTTCATGAAATATGGTCAGAAATTAGAAAATAAGGCTACCGGATAAATGACGTGAGCTCATCGGTATAAAACAGATGCAGCTCATGCATCGCTCTTGTGCAAGCGGTATAAAACAGCTTTCTCTCGCTTTCTTGCCCATAGCAATCTTGGCTTGCATTGCTAATAAGCACAGCGTCAAATTCGACACCTTTCGCAAGATACGAGGGAATGACAATAATACCTTTTTCAAAGGTAACCGTTTCTTTCTGGACTAGTCGCAGCTTTGGAAGATAGGTCTTCAAGGCTGCATGCAAACGGTTGCTTTCGGCAGCCGTTTTACATATGACTGCTATCGATTGATAGCCCGATTTTACCAATTGATCGATTCTTTCCTTCATTTCCTGCACAAGCTCCGATTCATCTGCCGCTTTAGTAATCGTTGGCTCTTCGCCATCTCGATTGAAAGGCTCGATCTGGTCGCCCCCATCAATCATTCGGCTCGTGAAGGCTACGATTGGCCGAGTTGAGCGATAGCTTCTTGTTAGAACAATTTTCTCCGTCTCTTCCTCGCTATAAAGCTCCGATAACGGCTCAAAGCCGTTGCCAGCGACAGCATGAGCGAATATCGACTGATTCAAATCGCCAAGCACGGTCATTTTACAGTTAGGAAAAATACGCTTAAGGTAATGATACTGGAATGGCGAATAGTCCTGAGCCTCGTCAATAAATAAATGTTTAACCGATGTATTTGTATGAAAGCCTTCCAGCTTTTCTTTTAAGTACAAGTACGGTGTCGCATCCTCATAGAAAATATTCCCGCTGCTCAGCATCGCAATCGTTTGCTCGCTTATTTCCTTCCACTTGTCCGGCAGCTCATGCTTGCTTGCCTGCAAGCGATCCAGCAAAATCTGATTATTGTCGAATAAGCGCCGATAGATTGCCGGAACGTCAAGAAAGGACAAACGCTTCACTCTTCTGCGCAGCTTTTTGAATTTTGCCTGTACGACCATAGCCGCTAAATAATCATGCTCCGCATCAAAATCATCAAAGGAATTGCCCGCAAACCGATTTTTTCGCTGAAGCTCTTCAAAGGCTTTGGCATACGTCTCTTGATCGAGCAGCTCAATCTGCTCCTTCACCCAATCCTGCTCGCGTTCCACGCGGCTAAGCCTAGTCAGTTCCTTCAGCATCCACTCCGCCGTTAAGCGCATGCGGTTGCCGATAGAAATCGAATGATCGCATTTATAAAATTGCTCCGCAATGTCGGTCTGAGAAATCAGTGTGCGTCCTTTAAATGCAACAGCTTTAAACACCAGTCCTTCATGACCAAGCGCCGCTGCATAGCCATCGATCAGATGCATGAAGGATGTACTGGACTTGTAAGTAATCGCTGCAATTCTAGCCTCATATTCGCTATCGCGATCAGCAGCCAACGTATATTCCATCTGTGAAAAAGGATCTTCAAGATCAAACGTCTCGCCGAGCCTATGCTCCAGATATTGCTGGTAAGTTGTTTGCTGCATATTTTGCTCGCCAAGCTCGGGCAATACCGTTGCAACATAGCTGTTGAACATGGGATTGGGTGAAAACAAAACGATTTGGTCGGCATTCAGCCAGCCCCGATAACGATACAGCAAATAGGCTACGCGCTGAAGCGCGGCAGACGTTTTGCCGCTTCCCGCAGCTCCCTGTACAATTAGCAGCCGCGCGCGTTCGTTACGAATGATGCGGTTTTGCTCCCGCTGGATCGTCGCAACGATGCTTTTCATCTGAGCGTCGGATTGCTTGCCCAGCACCTCTTGAAGCAGCTCGTCACCTATGGTCACACCCGTATCGAACATGCTGTGAATCTGTCCTTCACGAATAATATATTGGCGCTTGAGCGATATTTCGCCGTTAATCGATCCGGTCGGCGTTACATATTGTACCGGACCCGGGCCGTAATCATAATAAAGGCTTGAGACCGGCGCACGCCAATCATAGATTAAATAATCATAGCCGCTCCCATCAAGCAGCGATCCGACTCCTAAATAGATCGGCTCCGATTTCGTTTGTCCTTGCTCCACAAAATCGATTCGGCCGAAATACGGAGAATGTTCCAGCTTTAATAGCGTTTTGAGCTGCTCCTCTGCATGACGATGGCTTCTCTCACGTTCAGACAGCACTTCAGCCTGCTGCTTCATGCTTGCGTGCGACTCGGCAGACTCTGCCGCATCCTCAAAATTTAACGTTACATCGTCCCAAAAATTACGGCGGATATCGACAATATCCTCGCGCATCCCGCCGACCTGCTTTTGAAATTCCTCTATACGTGAGCGGATGATTCCCGTCACATCATTTACACGCTGCTGCTCTTGCTGCAGCTGTTCATTTGGATTCGTCATGATAACACTCCTTAGCTATTTAGTAAGGTTGACCAGTTCATAATCATACCATGCTTAAAACAGAACATCCATTCTACCAACTTCTGCCGTTCAAGTGAAACGCCTATGAAATCTATTGCCGCGCTCATAAGAAGCGTTTATAATGACAAAGGCAGAAAAACAAGTCAGAAGTTATACACACTATTCTTGCAATCCGCGGTTCGAAAACTCCCGCGTTATCAAAACTAGGAGGTTATAGGCAGTATGTTTAATTTGTGGTTCGGCGCGATCTTTATGCTCGTGCATTTTTCATTATTCCTTTTATCCTATCGTTTTTTTGGGCGAATAGGCATATACGCTTGGATCGGCATGGCCACTGTGCTTGCTAATATTCAAGTTGTAAAAACAATCGACATTCATGTATTTGGCATGATTATAGCGATTACGCTTGGGAACACCATGTACGGAACGATTTACTTGGCTTCTGACCTATTGAATGAGAAATATGGAGAAAAAGCAGCGAAGAAAGCTGTGTGGTTTGGCTTTTTCACGCTCATTGCCACAACTATTATTATGCAAATGGCACTTCTCTTTAATCCGCTGAATGAACCATTTCCTCTTGAGGTGCAGGGCGCGCTGGAAACGTTGTTCGGTCTAATGCCCCGGATCGCCTTAGGCAGCTTATGCGCCTATTTTGTCAGTCAGTTTCTTGACGTTAAAATCTATTCGGTATTAAAGCGTCTATGTCCTGCCCCAAATCAGCTTTGGATTCGCAACAACGGAAGCACTGCCGTAAGCCAGCTTGTTGATACGTTCATCTTTTGTACGATTGCCTTTGCTGGCGCAGACGGGTATGATAATAAGCTTTGGCTTTCGATTTTCTTGTCGACTTACGTCATAAAATTTATCGTATCGCTTTGTTCGACACCATTCTTGTATGCGGCAAGAAGCTTCACCTTCAAAGAAGATGAGGCAAGTACGAGCAGCTGAGCTAGATCAGGATACAAAAGCGGGACTGCCTTCTGCCAGGCATCCCGCTTTTTTTTCGTACTTATGGCATAAATCCAATATCATCGAGCATCACTTTTCCAGGACCATTGACGAATCGGAACGTAATCCGGCTGATATCCTGAGCAGCAATTGCATTCTCCTCCGTGCCAAACTCCTCAATAGGAAGCATATAGGTTTGAAACACAGGCTCATTAGATTCCTTGTACTTCTCTTCCTTCATTCGCTCTTCAAGCCAGGACAGAGACATAAAGGCCGTATAGGCAGAAGGCGAAACCGGCATGATATCGGCTAATTCCAGCTCCCTGCTCTCTCCATCCGTTGTTGTAAGCTCGATTTCAACTTCAGGCAGCGGCGGCAGCTCCTTAACCACTTCCGTATCATTTGCCACCTCAGCCTTGTCATCTGCTTCCTCTTTTGCAATTAAATCACGCTCTAGATTGGCCATAGAGAAAACAAGATTGCCTTCTGCTATGTCGTCCACTTCTGTTCTCACACGAAGAGGTATTTCCAGCTCATACTCAGCACCAGGTTTAGCCCACTCCAGTTCCATTCCTTTAGTGCCTTTGTTTTTTCCGTCCCGGTCCTCGGCAGATACGATCTGCCACTCCTTCATTCCGGACGCACTAGCCTTTCCGCCGTCCTTTAAAACCGTTTTTCGTTTGCCATCGTCATACCGAGCGATTTCGGTAAACGCTGATTCCTCGTAACGATTCGTGTACATCGTATCCGGCAGCCATGCCAGCCCAGTCCGATAATCTTTAAACAAAGGCTGATAGCGCTCATCGCCAAGCAATGTCGCTTGCAGGAATGCCGACACATAAACCTTGGATATTTGACGCTGCGCATCCGCTTCCAATAGATTTTGACGATTCAAAAACAAACCGCCCGGCGGGCGTTCGTCCATTTTTCCCCAGTCTGAATTGAATTGACTATGGTTCGCATCTGCAATATATAAAGCCGTTTTGAACTTGCCTGATTGCTCCTTGAAGGTTGTTCGGCTAAATTGACGGTCGCCGTAAAAATTGTTGACATCGGCATCTCTAGCTCCTTGAAGGGTCAAGTAGTTCACATCAGTTAAACGTGCCGACTTATCGTCTACCTGCTTGTCCGTAGGCGCAATCGCAATAACGGATTTTACTGCAATGCCTTTTAGGCTGTCCAGCGTTTTGTCATCTTTAAACCATCGGTCTGCATCCGCAGCCATCGCAACGGCCTGACCGCCGCGCGAATGACCGATTAAAGCCACCTGCTCTAAATCTACCCGATTCGTAAAAGGGTTTCCTGTTGTTTCGTTTAACTGCTTAATTTGCTGCAGATGCTTCAGCATCAGCCAAGCCCGCACCTTCATATCATTATTCGGAATGCCTGACCACACAGAATAGTTGAGAAAGTTTTCATCCACAGAAACCGCAATAATGCCTTTGCTTGCGAGCATTTCACCTAGATAGCCATATCCGCCATCAGAGAAGTCCTCCATAAGATGATTGCCATGAACGATTAGCGCAATTGGAAACGGGCCAACACCCTCTGGCATCCATACCCGGCCATTTAAGGGAAGGGCATGCTCATCGAAGCCCCAAAATCGGGTTTTGAGCGATGACCATTTCGTAATATAGGTTGACGCATCAACTGCTGCGGACAGCACATCCGCCTCATCTCCAAAAATCGCTCTATGCTTGTCTTTCCCGCTTCCATAAGTAAAAGCTTGAAAACCAAGCTTTCCTTGTTCAGCTGGATTAGGAGCATCCAATACTGCAACGCTGCCGGCTGCAATTTGATCGTTTTGCATGCTCTCTCTTTGCGGCAAAGGTGCTGGCCTCGGCCAATCCAAATATACGAAGCCCACGGCAATCATACAGGCAAAACAAAATGCAAGAATCGCCTTGCTTCCCGATCTCATTCTCATTTTGATCAGGAAGCCAAATAAACAGCCAGCGAGAGCGCCCGATAGCGTGAATGCCAAAGCGAAAATAATCGACATTAGAATGCCTAGCTCAGCAAAATATAAAATAAGATAGGTTTCAACCGACACATAAAGCCAAACAGAAGTGAACCTACGCGGCAAAGGCAAATACATAAGATTAAAAAGGAATGATAACAATACGGCAGCTATACTCATAGCAGCAGCGTTAACTATCAAAAATACGATAATGTCTATTGCTGTACCTAAACCGGTCGGCATCCCGAGCACAGCAGCCAGCATCGATATAGACCCGAATAATGCGGTGCTGCCTGTCGCGATTCGCCACACAAAATGATCACGAGCGTTCCTTGTCGTATAGCGGATATTTAGCCAAGTCTTCGTTATTTGCCATTTGCTTGGTACAGGCAGCTGCTGCTGCTCCGTTTCTTGTAAGCCTAATTCCATAAATCCCCCTTCACAGAAAGCCAATTCCTCCCGTCTCGGCGCTGAATATGTACCGGCACCTCAAAAAAATCGCTCATTAATGCCGAAGTCAGCACATCGGTTGTCTCGCTAGCCGCAAAGACTTGTCCTTCTTTAATTAAGAGCGTCTTCGTAAACACGGGCAAAATTTCCTCGACATGATGCGTTACATATATGATTGTCGGTGCACTCTCCTCCGCTGCAACTGCGGCTACCATCTGCAGCAACTGCTCGCGTGCAAATACATCAAGACCGGTGCAAGGCTCATCCAAAATCAGAAGCTTAGGCGATGCCATTAGCGCCCGGGCAATTAATATCCGCTGTCGTTCGCCTTGAGACATTGTATCATAGGTTCGTTCCATCAAAGCTGTACAGCCCAGCGCCTTCATCAAAGCTTCAGCACGTTCCAAATCCTCGGAATCGGTCTGATCATATAAGCCGATTGTAGCAAACTTGCCGCTAAGCACAATCTTTATAGCCGTTTCACTGCCGTACAGCTTCTGCTGCAGCGAAGTGCTGACCCAGCCGATGCTTTTGCGAAGCTCGCGCAAATCAAATTCGCCAAACGTTTTGCCAAGCACCGACATAGTGCCTTCAGTAGGCCATATATAACCGTTAATCATATTCAGAAGCGTCGTTTTCCCAGAGCCATTCAGCCCAAGCAGGCACCAATGCTCGCCTTCGTTTACCTGCCAGTTCATATTTTGCAAAATTTGTATATGGTTTCGATCCCATGATACGTTTTGGATGTCTATAATCATCGTTAACACTCCTATCTGTTGACAGTACCATTTTCCATAAATTTGACTTGGCCTATAATATCGACCATTATAAGCATATACATAAATGTTAGTTCAGGAGTGATCTGCTAATGAAAACCAATCAACTAAAGCAATGGGCTCATTTTTTTCTTACCTATAAATTTGCGCTAGATGCCGTAGAAACGAAACTTAACATTTTAAACGAAGAATTTCAATTTATACATGACTACAATCCGATCGAGCATATGAAAACTAGAATTAAAGCGCCTGAGAGCGTCATGCAGAAGCTTCAACGCAAAGGGCTGGATATAACGCTTGAAGATGCCAAAGAGCATATTCGCGATATTGCAGGTGTACGCGTCATCTGCTCCTTCTCAACCGACATTTATCAAATCGTCGATATGATCAGCAAGCAAAGCGACGTAAGAGTCGTTGAGATTAAGGATTATGTCATCAACCCAAAGCCTAACGGCTACCAGAGCATTCACTTGCTAATCGAAATTCCTGTCTTCCTGACGGATCGGACAGAAAATGTTCTCGTCGAAATTCAGATTCGCACGATTGCGATGGATTTCTGGGCGAGCTTGGAGCACAAGATCTATTATAAATTTAATGAACAAATTCCGCCACATATTCAGGAGCAGCTAAAGGGCTCAGCCGATATGATCCATTTGCTCGACAGGCAAATGCTTGCATTGAATGTAGAGGTGCAGAAGCATCGCGAGCAAGCGTTGAAATAAATAAATAAATAAATAAATAAATAAACAAATAAGCTCCCTCCCACTTGCTGGGAAGGAGCTTATTTGTTTATTTCACTCAGGTAATCGCGTAGTAAAAGGGCACGATAATTAAATTTAAAGCAAGAGCAATTAGTCCGATCGCCATAGCCCAACCACCGAGTCCGCGAGCGCCTTGTCGATATGCAATGAAGCCAAGCACAGCTGCTGTAGCTCCCATCAATACCGGCCAAATAAACCATGACGCAATCGCAAATACGAGCGACACCCAACCAAGCGCATAACCGCCTGTCCGAGTATCTTCCCGCTCTGTTCGTTCAACGTATCGGTCTTCTCTCCGCTCCGCATGCACAACTGGATTGCTGACAGCAAAATCTGCAGCCATTTCTTCATTTACATCAGGCAAGCTATCCGTCCCCATAACAGGATGACTTGTCTCTGCCAAGTGATCCCGGTCATCCAACAGCTTTCTATAATCGTCTTCATATTTACCCATCGACCATCACTCCTTTGGCTTAAAGGTAAGACAACATGTTGACTTGGATTTCTCAGCTTGATCCTGATGAAGTCGACCCAGCTCTTCGCCAGCAAATTCTTCATTGATATTGGCACTTGCATGCTGGTCAATTTCGATATTGATTGCACTTGCTCCGCAATTGTTGCCTTCCTTCCAGAAGCTGCAGTTAGCGACGCTACAAGTTACGCCTTTTGGCATAAAAAAATCACCTCCACTATCAAGTTTCCCTGACTGGAGGTGATTCATTCTGCCTTATTTTTGTCCTTGCATGCGGCGCTGCGTCATGTAGTCATTTTCGTAATAGGCCAATTCGTCACGCAGCTCCTCGAAAATTTTTGAAATGTTAAGTACGATATCACGGGAATCACGGCTCGGCTTGAAGCGGAAGCGAATCGCATCCTGACCCGTATAGGCATAGCGACCATCTTCGGAATAACATTCGTTCTTCGGATAGAAAAACGCGCTTACGCATTGATGGTAAACCTCATACAGCACGCGTTCCGCATAATCTGTATCAAAATTGGGCCGTCTGAGCAAAACTCCCAGCTTTTCAACTGCGACCTCAGAGAACACCAATAAATGTCTCAAATCGGATAATAGTCCTTTATAGAACGTTTGAGCTTCTTCACCTTGATCTTCATTCGTTAATGTGAGCAAAGAATTGTTATTCAGAAACGGTTCAAGTTGATTTACCGCATCCTTTAGCTTCGTGCGGGTTGAATCGGTTAGCGCTTTGACGTTAGCAGATGGCATATAGGTAGTTCCCCTTTCATAGTCCAAACACACGTAAAAACTACAGTCATCATTATCGTACCACAAATTACATGGAAGTGGTACTGGCGATTCACTCTTTTGTCCGCATATTTTCCGCTTTGAAACCAGAACCTACAGATTAGACTTAGCTCAAATTAGAAACGAACAATGGAGGTTTCAAGCATGTCTAGAAAATGGATAGGTGCCCTAACAATTTTAGCCTTAGTCGCCTTGCTTATACCTACATCGCGTATTGTTGCTCCAAAGGATGTTAAAAAAACGCCTCAAACTTCTAGCTTTTCCGCCAAACGAGAGCATACGCTCAAATTAGCAACCCTTCAGGATGACATGAAGGCAACGGCTATGCTTTGTTCAACGGAATGCTCCAAAGATTTTCAAAAGCTTATGAGCACGAGCATGGGCTCAAAAACGGCTGCCGATCAACAGATCAAGCATATGATGCACGAGCATATGCACATGTCCTACATTAGCTGGATATCCGGCAATCGGAGTGTTAATCGCGGCACCCTTCCAGAATCGGATAAGGGTCAAGCCGAAGCTTATGTCTCAGAAGCCAAAACTCAAGTAAGCAAAGGCGCGAAATATGAATCGACAGTCTTTACTGCAAAGGATGGCAGCCGGTATATGGTTCTTGGAGTACCTGATTCCAAGCATGCCGGCATCGGCGTTGTCGGTGTGATCAAGCAGGATATCGTAAAGTCAGTCGAAAAGCACCAAATGCGTAATCTTCGGCTCATTCCCTATCCGGCCGAAGGCAATTACAAAATTGAATCTGTAAAGCCGAATTCAACGATTGATACGACGGTTCGCAGCGGAGAGGACAATGGCAACGCAAGCCACTATCATGTACGTGATGTCGTCGTCCATTTCACTAAGCCATTGACACCGGATGAGATGGATCGCGTAAAGAAAGACATCCAAGCGGAGTCGGTCAAGCAAATCGGAGATACATTCGTATTCCGTTCCAAAAGCATTGATGCCGATCAGCTTGTCCATTATTTCAAAAAATCTTGGAATACGGAATATACAGAACCGCATTACTTATATATGACGAACGAAACAGATTCCATCATTCCAAATGATGCACTATATTCGGAATATCAATGGAATTTGCCGTCTATCAGGGCGGAGAAGGGCTGGAACGTATCGAAGGGCAGTGACCAAGTCGTTATTGCCGTCCTTGATACTGGTGTACAAAGCAACCACCCAGATTTAAAAGGCAAACTTACAACAGGGACCAACATTGTAAATGAAGGTACAGATCCAGATGATGATGTAGGCCACGGTACGCATGTATCTGGCATTATCGGCGCGTCAGTTAACAATGGCGAGGGTGTAGCCGGATTATCCTGGTATAACAAAATTATGCCCGTCAAGGTGCTCGACAGCAGCGGTGCCGGCTCTACCTACTCCGTTGCCCAAGGTATCATTTGGGCAGTTGACCACGGCGCTAAAGTCATTAATATGAGCTTAGGCAACTATGCGCAGGCTGACTTCCTCCATGATGCCATCAAGTATGCTTACGAGCATGATGTCGTTATGATCGCAGCCAGCGGCAACGATAATACCGATCGGCCAGGCTACCCAGCCGCCTATCCTGAGGTGTTCGCAGTAGCTGCAACGAACAGCAGCAAGGAAAAGGCTTCCTTCTCCAACTACGGCGACTATATTGACGTTGCAGCGCCAGGGGACAGCATCGCAAGCACCTATCCCGGCAGTCAATATGCAGCATTGTCAGGTACATCTATGGCAAGTCCTCATGTTGCTGCGCTAGCTGGCTTGATTCGTTCCGTCAACCCAGAGCTATCCAGCGTTGAGGTTATGGAGATTATGCGCAAATCAGCCATTGATTTGGGCGACAAAGGCAAGGACAATTATTTCGGCTACGGTGAGATCGACGTCGACAAAGCGCTTCAAGCCGCTACTAAATTCGGTGGCGCTCTTCAAACCTATCCGGATCAAGTCAAACGCAGACTGGATCGAATCGTTTCCAAATACGACAGATAATGATCGATTAAACAATAAAGCACCCATCGCATGCGATGGGTGCTCTTTGTTGTTGTAGGATGTCGTGCGGAAAGTTTGCCGTAAGCCGGGTTCTGTACTTCTGGTGGTCCAAACGGGAACGACCCTCCCACGATGAAGCGACAATCATCTATCTAGGCCGTACATTACTGCACGGCTCCAGCAACCAACCCGGACGCGCCTCAGGCTAAGGCTGCAGCTTAGGGGCTGCGGCGTCCTCTCGGTCTTGCTCCAGATGGGGTTTACCAGGAACATAGTCACCTATGCTCCTCGTGGTCTCTTACACCACGGTTCCACCCTTACCTGTACCGGCAATAAAGCCGGCCATCGGCGGTCCATTTCTGTGGCACTATCCTTCAGCTCGCGCTGACTGGACGTTATCCAGCATCCTGCCCTGCGGAGCCCGGACTTTCCTCTCGCGGCAACAAGGCCGCCAGCGATTGTCTGTCAAACTTTCCGTAGCATCGTTAAGTATACAAGGTATTTCGCAAAAGCTCAACCCTGAAGTAAATGCCAACTTATCCATCCAACCTTTATTGTTTTTATACAAAGGTAAAAGGCTCTGTATTCAAAGATGAAGGTATCGCTTCCGTTTCGGATTTGCTGCTGACAAGCTGCTTATTCAACCAATCAGCTACCTGCTGCTTCATTACTTTTTCGATGTTATGGCCAGGATCAATTATGGTCATGCCCGCTGCGAGTGCGTCATGAGCCGTATGATAATCAATATCCCCGGTAATAAGCACATCCGCCCCAGCAAATACCGCATGTCGAACATATTTGGCACCCGCGCCGCCAAGTACGGCAGCCTTCCGCACGATGCGATCGAGCGGTCCGACTACACGAACTGCCGGTACATCAAATATTTCCTTCGCTCTCTCTGCAAGCTCGCCTAAAGTGACAGGCTGTGCAAGCTTGCCAACTCTGCCGAGACCAAATGAACGACCCTTCAAATCAATCGGGTACAGATCGTAAGCAACCTCTTCGTAAGGATGCGCTTTTAACATGGCTTGTACCGTTTTGCGGTGAACGCTGTAGGGCACAATCGATTCAATGCGAACTTCGTCAACCTTCTCGAGCTTGCCTTGTGCTCCGATATAAGGAGTCGTGCCAGGACCTGGAACAAATGTCCCCGTTCCCTTTATGTTGAAGCTGCAATTGCTGTAGTTGCCGATCTCGCCAGCGCCAGCGCGCCAAATCGCCTCAAGCACTTGCTCCTGATGGCTCTCCGGGACAAATACGACAAGCTTATAAAGCTTGTCCGTATGAACCTCTTCCAAGCATTGGCGACCATCAGGTACGATACCGATGAGATCAGCAAGCCAATCATTGATGCCGCCGTCGGCTATATCGAGATTCGTATGCGAAATGTATACGGCAATGTCATTTTTAATAAGCTTCTCATATAATCGGCCGGCAGCAGTTGATGTATCCAGCTTCGCGAGCGGTCGAAATATAATCGCATGATGGGCGATGATCAGCTCTGCCCCATGCTCGATAGCCTCGTCGACAACGGCATCCGTTACGTCCAAAGCAACGAGTATCTTCGTAATCGTCTTATTCAACGTACCAAGCTGAAGCCCGATTTTATCATTTTCCACCGCATAATGCTTTGGGGCAAGCTGCTCCATCAATTGAATGACGGTTTGACCGTGGGCAAACATAACAAAACCTCCTCAATCACATGCTTCTCCGCTTGGAATTGCTCACGCTTGATTGCAGATTCCGGAAGCTCTGAGCCAGCAAGCTGCTCGCAAATGCGTTCCAGCTTGCTTAGCTCATGACGCCACTTTTTGAATAGCTCTTGCTTCGGATGACGTAGCAAATGCGGCCCCATCTGCTTCAATACTTTAAATGTCGTTTCCGCATCAAGCTCGAGCTTCAAGAAGCTGCCATCGTACAGCTCACTATTTCTGGTATTGGCATCCGAAACCCGAATCGCATGCATAACCTCATAGATTTTGCCGTCTTCCTCAAGGATACTCTCAGCATTTAAATACCAATCATGCTTTAGCAGCCATTCGCGAACCGCTTCTTCACCAACATTAGGCTGCAGCACAAGCTCCTTAACGCCTTCCAGCTTGCCAACTGCTTGTCCTGCATCAAGAATGCTGCTCATTAAGCTGCCGCCCATTCCGGCAATGGTGACCGTATCCGCTTCGCCAGGCTGCAGCACATTTAAGCCATCGCCTTGACGCACTGTCAGCCTGGCAGTAAGTCCAGCGTCAGCAACTTGCTTTCTTGCCGCCTCGAAGGGACCAAGATTCAGCTCCCCTGCAATCGCAGCAGGACATTTATCGATTTGAAGCAAATATACGGGAAGCATCGCATGATCGGAGCCGATGTCAGCGATCCGCGAGCCCTCAGTTACATAATCTGCAATTAGCTGCAGACGTCTTGAAAGTTTTAACATTATACAACCCACACCATCCATTTTTTTCGCATAGAAAATAATAATGCGCCGCCTACAGCAATCTTCAAGATAAGCTGCAGCTGCAGCCAAATCGCGTTATCTACGAACATCATCGCATACAGCTCGGGCATAAACCAAACGAGCGTGCCAGTTAAAAACAGAATTGCCGACACCTGCTTTGACCACCGATTGACGAACCAGCTGCTCCAACCGAACAAGCAAGCAATTGGAAGCCAGTAAAGCTGGACCTCATACCATTTGGAATCCACCATAAATTGCGACAACAGCCAAGCATACACGAGTATAGCCGCCAGCCAGCCGCATAGATGAAGCACAGGAATTCGGGCAGCTATCCCATAAATAATCCAAAAGAGTGAGCACAAGGCGAGCAGCCCTGTTTTCCAGCCCCATTGATCGAGGCTATGAATATTAAGCAAGTACAATCCGCCGCCTAAAAGCAGCAGCATGCCCGTGCTTGTTATTGCCATTCCAGCAGCTTCATTTCGCTTGCGAAGCCTTTGCCCAATTGTTAGAAAAGCACCCGCTCCGCCAATCACGACGGCCATTTGCAATAATGGATGAAATTCGTTAAAATAAAGCACAACAAAGGAAATTAAGGTAAAAGTTCCAAAAGTAAGCAGCCACTGCATGCCTGTAGCCCGCGAGACGGCGGCAATTGCTTTTCCTACTGTATGATGCTGTTCTCTGGTCGTTTGGATTGCATCCTGATCAGCATATAAATTCATCAGAAAATCACAATATTGATCCGGCAGCAGCTTGCTTCTCCGCCAGTGATCAATTTCTTTTACGATAATTTGCCGACGATCCTGATTCATAGAATTCAGCTATCCTTTCGGTTACTTGCTTATCGGCAAGTCCTTATGTATAAGGTCTGTTTCTTAGAAAAAAGACCTCGCTGCACGTGCAGAAAGGTCGCTATTTTCTAACATCTAAGTTTTATTCGAGGAAATCCTTCAATCGCTTGCTGCGGCTTGGATGGCGCAGCTTGCGCAGAGCCTTGGCTTCAATTTGACGGATACGCTCACGCGTAACACCAAATACTTTGCCAACCTCTTCGAGCGTTCTCGTGCGTCCATCATCGAGCCCAAAGCGAAGACGCAGTACGTTCTCTTCTCTTTCGGTCAATGTATCAAGCACGTCTTCAAGCTGCTCCTTTAGCAGCTCATAGGCAGCTGCGTCAGCTGGAGCAAGCGCTTCTTGGTCTTCAATGAAATCTCCAAGATGAGAATCATCTTCTTCCCCAATCGGCGTTTCGAGCGATACTGGTTCTTGAGCGATTTTCATTATCTCACGAACCTTCTCGGTGCTAAGCTCCATTTCAGCTGCAATTTCCTCCGGTGTCGGTTCGCGGCCAAGCTCTTGGAGCAATTGACGGGATACCCGAATCAGCTTGTTAATCGTCTCAACCATATGAACCGGAATCCGGATCGTCCGAGCTTGGTCAGCAATCGCGCGCGTAATGGCTTGACGAATCCACCAAGTCGCGTACGTACTGAATTTAAAGCCCTTCTGATGGTCAAACTTCTCAACCGCTTTGATAAGACCCATGTTCCCCTCTTGAATCAAATCAAGGAACAACATCCCTCTACCGACATAACGCTTCGCGATACTGACAACGAGGCGCAGGTTCGCTTCCGCGAGTCTCCGCTTTGCTTCCTCATCGCCATTCTCAATTCGCTGTGCAAGCTCTACCTCATCATCCGCAGAAAGAAGCGGAACTCGGCCGATTTCCTTTAAGTACATCCGTACCGGATCGTTAATTTTAATACCCGGCGGCAATGCAAGATCATCATCGAAGTTGAAGTCGTCCTGCTCACGCTCTTGCTCTTCCCCTTGGGCTGCGAGTGGATTTTCTTCGTCGTTTTCGTTCAGTACCTCAATCCCAAAATCATCGAGCTGTTCGAAAAATTCATCAATTTGTTCCGGGTCTTGATCGAAAGGAGCCAACTTATCCATAATTTCTTTATATGTCAAAGATGATCTCTTCTTGCCTTGCTCGATCAATTGATCCTTCACATGATCCAGTTTTTGTTCGGTATCTAGTTCAGTATGTTGATCATTCGCCATGTTCCGACTCCCTCCCCCCTAGAAACGATCTTCCTGTCGACCTTTAAGCTGTCTCTCTAGGGTTATAATCTCACTTGCAATTTGTGCTGCTGCCAAAAAATCGCCGGTACGCTCAGCACGTACCATTTCTTCTTTCTTGCGCTCGATATCCCGAAATTGCGGTACTTTGATAATATCGTGGATATAAGCGTCCATCGTCGTTTCGTCGAACGGGAAGTCACCGTCCATCATAAGAATAGATGCAGCTGCGCGTTCTAATCGATCATCGTGCAGTGTTGCAATAAATCGGCTGACATCCGGATCGTAGCCCTGTGCAAAATAAGCGTATAAATAAGCAGCAAGCGCTGCATGATCCTCTACATTAAACGCATCGCCCAACCGCTCGTGAACCGCTTGCGCCACTTCCCTGTCTCGCATCATAACATGCAGCAACCTTCGTTCGGCATGCGTGTATGCAGGCATAAGTGTGGGCGGTCCAGATTTTCTGGGCTTTTCATTCCTACCATTATTCCACGAATTGTCGTTATTATCCCCTTGCGGTTTCTTTTTTTGCAGCTCCTGCCTGATTTGATGACAGTCCTGCTTCAAGGCGTCAAGAGAGATATCGAACTCTCGGGATATTTCCTTTAAGTAGACCTCGCGTTCTGTTGAAGAATCAAGCTCAGCAACAATTTGTACTGCTTCAAGCAGATAATTTTTTCTACCTTCTTCTTTTAGCAGTATATGGTTTTTCCTTGAATATATAAGCTTAAATTTTGTTACAGATACCGGCTGGTCCATCGTTTCACGCAAGAAAGCCTCCGGTCCGTATTCGCTTATATAATCATCTGGATCCTTTCCTTTCGGAAGCATCGCCACCGACACCTTTAAGCCTGAACTTTCAAGCATCGGAATTGATTTGAATGCTGCTGCTTGTCCGGCGTCATCTCCGTCATAGCAAACGATGACCTCCTCAGCTTGTCGCTTGAGGATAGCGCAATGCTCATCGGTCAATGCAGTCCCCATAGTCGCGATTCCGTTTTTTACGCCTGCACTCCATGATTTGATGACGTCCATGTAGCCTTCAAACAATACGACTTGCTTGCTTTTGCGGATGGCTGGCCGCGCATAATGCAAGTTGTATAGCGTTCTGCTCTTCGTAAAAAGCATTGTCTCCGAGGTATTCAAGTATTTCGGCTGTCCTTCGCCTATTATGCGACCCGCAAACGCGGTAGCTTTGCCGTCTCGATCCCATATCGGAAACATAATGCGATTGCGAAACCGATCCACATACCCGCTCCCGTCTGATTTAGCCGAAAGCAATCCGCCTTTTTCCATTAATGCTAAATCAAAGCCGCGATTCGTTAAAAACCGAGCCAGCAAGTCCCATTCCTCAGGAGCATAACCGAGCATAAAATGATCGATCAGCTTATCGCTGAGTCCGCGCTCGCGCAAATATTGCTTCGCAGCCTGTCCTTGCTTCGTGTTGTTGAGCACATGGTGATAAAGCTTAATGGTCAGTTCATGCGCTTCAATGATCTTGGCTCGATCCGCATCATGCGGCGTGGATTTGCCTCCGTCGGGCGCAGCCCAAGTGACAGGCATTCCTGCATCAGTGGCCAGCACGCGAACCGCTTCAGGAAAAGAATAGCCTTCCATTTCCTCAACAAAGCGAATCACATTGCCGCCTTTGCCGCAGCCATAGCAATGGTAAATTTGGAGCTCCGGCGTAACCGTAAACGAGGGAGTCTTCTCCGAATGGAACGGACATAACCCCTTCATATATTTGCCGTGCTTCGTGAGATGAACATATTTCCCGACCGTCTCTACGATGTCATAATGCTTGCGCACCGCATCAATGACCTCTTCCGGTATTTTATTACCGTATGTCATCGTTCATCACCTTCATCCTAGTAACACGTAAATAATATTCGCTATACGTCATGGTTCTCCTGCTCATTTCGTAAAACTTTTGTCAACTTTTGTTGAAAACGATCACGATCGTCATTATTCATCGCTTTCGGACCTCTTGTTTTGCCTCCGGTTCGTCGACGTTTTGCAAGCTCATGTCTCCGCTCCATCAAATAATCGATGTTTTCGTCCGAGTACTGCTCTCCTCTAGGAGACAATACGATTGCGCCTTTGCCGATCGCGATGCATGCCAGTCCAAAATCCTGCGTAACGACGATGTCTCCGCGTACAATATGGTTGACAATATATAAATCAACCGATTGATTGCTCCGATCCACCTGAACAATTTCTACGCCCGGCTGCGGCTCCAGTCGATGGTCATGTGAGGCGACCATCAGCACGCGAACGGAGAAAAGTCTAGCCGTTGAGCCTATTTCAGCTTTTACCGGACATGCGTCCGCGTCGACCACAATGGTTGGTTGCACTAGTCGAATATGAGATCACCGCTCGATTTCAATTTCTTATCCTGTACTATTATATACGGCATAACTATAAAAAATCCTGCCTCCTGCCGCTAAGGCATTCGCACATATTCCATAATTAAACTTGCCGTTTCTTCAACAGCCTTATGAGAAACGTCAATTACAACGCAGCCGAGCTGCTTCATAATCGTATCCGCATAACGAAGCTCCTTCTCTATACGGTCCGGAGTGGCATAGGATGCATTATTCGGCAAGCCAAGTGCCTTGAGGCGCTCCTTACGAATCGTATTTAGATATGGCATCCCGATTGTAAGTCCAATTATTTTGCGTTTTGGAATCTTAAACAATTCATCGGGCGGCTTCAATTCAGGCACTAGCGGCACATTCGCAACTTTAAACTTCTGATGCGCTAGATACATCGACAAAGGTGTCTTAGAAGTTCTCGATACGCCTACAAGCACAATATCGGCCTTCAGAACGCCGGATGTATCTCTTGCATCATCATATTTAACAGCAAACTCGACAGCCTCCACCTTTCGGAAGTAATCCGCGTCAAGAACATGGTTTAGACCAGGCTCCTGACGGGATTTGCGTCCTGTTCGCTGCTCCAGCGTTTCGATAAAAGAGCCGAGCAGGTCGATGGCGACGATGGCGTAGGTTTCAGCCAGCTTCCGCATGCTGTCACGAAGATGCGGAATAACTAACGTGAATAATACGATTGCATCGGCTTGCTTAGCCTGCTCGGCGATTCGCTGCAAGCTTGCCTCATCCGTTATAAAAGGAGCTCTGCGGATATCCGTATTAATCGGATGAAACTGGGCAATCGCCGCGCGTACGACAAGCTCCCCTGTATCTCCTGCGGCATCGGATACGACATAAACGATCACTTCCGGATTAGAACGAGACATGATCCATCATCCTCCTGGGCTGGGCATATTACCAAACGAGCTTAGAGAAATCAGCGACAATCGCAATATCCTCAGCGATTCCGGCAAGGGTAGACAGACGGTTAGCGCGTACAGCCTCATCAGGGGCCATAACCATAACATTCTCAAAATAAGTATGAATATAAGGCTTCAATGATGATAAGCTTTGTACTGCTTTATCCATCTCGCCATTTTCAATCGCCACTTTGAAGGCTGGGCGCTGCTGCAGCCATTTTTCATATAGTTCTGTCTCCACAGGCTCTGCAAACAAAGAGGAATCGACCGTCGTATCAGCCGCTTTGGACCCCAAATTGCTGACGCGGTTGAATTGCTCCACTGTCTGCTTGAACGATGTACGGTCCTCGCTTGCAGCTAGAGCCTGCACCACGGAAGCACGTTCGATTGTCGATTTCAAATCGGCAAAGCCTGAAGCCATAACCGCGTCAATGACATCATAACGAACGCCTTGCTCAGACAGTACATTTTTGACGCGTAGTGCGAAGAAATCGGAAAGATCCTTGCGAATATCTGCAGCGTCGCGCTTCAGACCGCGTGCTTCGTGCACGGACAAAGCCGCATCGTACAAATCGTTTAATTGAAGCTTCAAGCCATGCGCCAAAATGATTTGCACAATACCAGCCGCTTGTCTCCGCAGCGCGTACGGATCCTGAGAGCCTGTCGGGATAATGCCAATGGAGAAGCAGCCTACGATCGTATCTATTTTGTCCGCTAAGCTTACGATAGCTCCCGTTATTTCGGAAGGCGCTAGATCGCCGGCAAAGCGCGGTTGATAGTGCTCATTAATGGCTTTCGCCACCGATTTGCTCTCTCCCGCTCTAAGAGCATAATCCTCGCCCATAATACCTTGAAGCTCTGGGAATTCGTACACCATTTGCGACACGAGGTCGAATTTGCAAATATCAGCGGAACGGCTGATTTCCTTGGAAGTCTGCTCATCCAATAGCAATTGCTTGCTTAACAGGTCGGATGTGGCGCGAATTCGTCTGACCTTATCGGCTACGGAACCGATCTCTTCATGGTATACGATATTTTCCAGCTTTGAGAGTGCATGCTCGATCGTAAGCTTATGGTCTTCCTCATAGAAAAACTTCGCGTCGGAAAGTCTTGCGCGAAGAACCTTCTCGTTGCCATTCGCAACAAGCTCGATCGATTTCAGGTCGCCGTTGCGAACCGTTACGAAGAATGGCTGAAGCTGGCCTTCGCCATCAAACACTGGGAAATATCTTTGGTGCTCGCGCATCGAAGTAATAAGCACCTCTTGCGGAATGTGCAGGAATGCCGGATCAAAGCCGCCAAACAATACGTTTGGATATTCAACTAAGAAAAGCACCTCTTCAAGCAAATCCTCCTTGATTGCGATCTCCCAGCCTTTTTCTTTCGCTAAACGATCAATCTGTGCAACGATCAGCTGCTCCCGTTCAGTAACATCTGCGATTACATGCTGCTCACGCAAGCGTTCAACATATTCTGCGGGCTCCTGTACGTTCGCATCATTGCCGAGGAAACGATGTCCGCGGGATACTTTGCCGGTCTTAACACCCGTAATTTCAAATGGAATTACGTCTTGGCCAAACAAAGCTACCAACCAGCGGATCGGTCTAACGAAGCGAAGCTCATAGCTTCCCCAGCGCATATTTTTCGGGAAGGACATCGACGTTATAAGCGTTAGCAAGCCATCAGGCAGAACGGATGCTGTCTCAGCGCCGATGCTGCTTTTGTTCGCATACACATACTCAACGCCGGCAAGCTCTTGGAAATAAAGCTGTTCAGGCTCGACGCCTTGGCTGCGGGCGAATCCGAGTGCCGCTTTGCTCCAATTGCCTTGATCGTCTTGCGCGATTTTGCGCGAAGGCCCTTTGGCTTCCTCATTCGTATCGGACTGCTTCTCAGCCACATCATGAATAAGAACCGCAATCCGGCGAGGCGTTGCGTATACATTAACGTCTCCATGTTCAATGCGGGAATCAGACAGCCATTTCACCATTTTATCCTTAAGCTGATTCATAGCGCCGCGCACGAAACGAGCCGGTACTTCCTCTAGTCCAATTTCAAGCAATAAATCTCTAGTCATGCTGCTCCACTCCTTTCTTCAGCAACGGGAATCCAAGACGTTCTCTTTCCTCAAAATAAGTCGATGCGCAAGCACGTGCCAAATTTCTTACCCTTGTAATGTAGCCCGTTCTTTCCGTTACGCTTATCGCGCCGCGCGCGTCGAGCAGGTTGAAGGTGTGCGAGCATTTCAACACGTAGTCGTATGCCGGAAATACAAGATGATGCTCCATCGTTTTTTTGGCTTCTTCCTCGTACATATTGAACAAGGAGAAGAGCATCGCTGTATCCGAAGTTTCAAACGTATATTTGGAATGCTCATATTCCGGCTGCTTGAAGACGTCGCCGTACGTTACGCCCTCTACCCACTCCAGATCGAATACATTCTCTTTTTGCTGAATGTAAGAAGCTAGACGCTCCATGCCGTATGTGATCTCGACCGCAACTGGGTTAGCATCGATGCCGCCAACCTGTTGGAAATACGTAAATTGCGTAATCTCCATGCCGTCAAGCCATACTTCCCAGCCTAAACCCCAAGCGCCAAGCGTAGGCGACTCCCAGTTATCCTCAACGAAACGGATATCATGATCGTTTGCATCAATGCCAAGCTGCTTCAAGCTCTCCAAATAAAGCTCTTGAATGTTGTCTGGCGACGGCTTCAAAATAACCTGAAATTGATGATGCTGGTATAGACGGTTCGGATTTTCGCCATAACGGCCGTCTGCCGGGCGACGGGAAGGCTCCACGTAAGCGACATTCCAAGGCTCAGGACCAATGGAACGCAGGAAAGTCATCGGGTTCATCGTTCCCGCACCTTTTTCCACGTCATAAGGCTGCACTAGAATGCAGTTTTGCTCGGCCCAGAATTGCTGCAGCGTCAAAATCATTTTTTGAAAATTCATTGCTGATCCTCTCCTTTTTCCTGTGTATTGGTCCAATTCTGGACATTTTCTTGGCAAAGGCGAAGACATGAAAAAAAAACTCCCGTCTCTACGCCTGCTGCCAGACGTAGGGACGAGAGTTTTAATCCCGCGGTTCCACCCTACTTGGTTCGCTCCTTGCGAGCAAACCCTCTTTGTTCGATACGACTCCGGAGTGCCCTTTCACCGCTTTGTCCATCCGGGCTTTCACTATTCCCGGCTCGCTAATCTTGTCGACATGAAGCGATTACTTTCTCCATCATTGTCCAATATTCATATTGCATTATTTTATGCTTCTTTATGGCAATTGTCAAACAAGGAATTCGAGGCATACACCGCAACAATTAGTGGCTGCGAATCTCCTCGGAAGGAATCGGTTTGCCTGCTCGCTTGCCGATAATGTCCTTCATGCCCGCGTTGCCCATCATAAGGACACAAACCAAGGCAAGACCTGCTGGAACGATCGACCAAAGGAAAGTCACGGATACCGATTCAGACAAGGCTGCGACGATTTTTTCCATAATGGGCGGCGGAATTTCCGCACGCTTCTCTGGAGATAACAGCTCGCGAGCATGCAAAAGTAGGAGCATGACCTACGATTTCAGAGGTACAATAAAACCATAATAATCCAAGTTTTAAACACTTACATTAGCTTATCCAGCTGATCAAGAAAATTACGTGATTTAAGCTGCAAGCCGAGATGTGTATCCATTAGCTTGCGCATAGCTAGTTTAAGCTCTGCTTTTGTTTCCGGCTTAACTTGAATAGAGCCAAGCCTTCTCATATCCATTCTGCGAAATAGCCTTAGCAGCTTGTATGCGCCTTCTCCAAGCAGTACCGCGTGCGGGTCCTTGCCTGAGCATCTCGAGCATAATATTCCTCCCGCATAAGGCGAAAGCTTAAACGGACCCACGACATTGCCGCAGCTAACACATTCATCTAGTGCCGGCGCATAGCCAGACAAGTCCAAAATACGCATTTCGTAAAGATGAGTCACGATTTGCGGATCTTTGCCCTCTTGGAACGCTGAGAGGCAAGCCTTCAGCTGTTCAAAATGAAAGCCGGTCGCCTCATCATCCTGCAAAGAGCGATCGGTCAGCTCCGCTGCATAAGAGGAATACGCAGCCAAATCTAGCTTTTCACGCAAAACATGGTGAGATTCAATAATCTCACCATGATTCAGCGTACCGAGTCCGCTGCTGCGGAAATAAGCGAACTCGCCATATGTAAACGGCTGCGCGAGCGAAGAGTGCTTGCTCTTCAGTTTTTTCGCGCCGCGTATAAGTACTCCCGCTTTGCCGTTTGACTTCGTGAGCAGTGTAACAATTTTGTTGCCTTCCCCATAATCCATGCTTCGAATGACGATTCCCTCGACACGATACAGCATATTGCAAACTCTCCCCTGAAAAAGCAAAAACGTGAGGTTCGCCGTCCCATGGCGACGAACATCCGCTTAGCGGTTAAAAATAAGCATAGCAAAGTCTGATGAATAGATGCCCGCTTATCTTTTCAAACCTTCTCTACATGATCATCCGATTCAATAATACCTTTGATTCATCAGCCTGATGTGTCTTCCAACTCCATCACGGCAAGCTCGTCTTGTTCCAAAGCTAAAGCATTGGAGTCATCGGCTCCAAATTGATTGATTTCCTTGTAAAGCATGAAGGACTCGACATCCCCGGTCAACGTAAAATACTTCCACGAAAAATTTCGCATACGTATTCATCCCTTTCCGTCCCAAGAAATGCTGCTCCAGACGGTAATAGGATGCGATAATCCGCTTCAATCTATCCTTAACAAAAAACGTCATTTCGTATTAATCGTGTCGGTAGCCAAGATCCTTCAGCACGCGCTCTTGATTGCGCCAGTCCTTCTTCACCTTTACCCATAGCTCGAGATAAATGCGCGAGCCTAGCAGCGCTTCAATATCCTTGCGCGCTTGTTTTCCGACTTCCTTCAGCAGCTCGCCTTTTTTGCCGATGATGATCCCTTTTTGGGAGTCTCGCTCGACAAATATTACCGCTCCGATATACACGACGCCATTTTCCTTTACGCGCATGTCCTCGATCGTAACGGCTATGGAGTGCGGAATCTCTTCGCGGGTCATATGCAGTATTTTCTCGCGAATAAGCTCCGAGCATACGAATTGCTCAGGATGATCCGTAATCTGATCCGCAGGATAGTATTGCGGGCCTTCCGGCAAATAGCGGGATAGCTGCTCCAGAAGCGTCTCTACATTATTTCCTTTGAGCGCCGAGATCGGAATAATTTCCGCAAAATCATGAAGCTCATTGTATTGCGTAATCATCGGCAGCAGCTGCTCTGGCTCTACTTTATCGATCTTGTTCATAACGAGAAAGACAGGTGTCTTTACTTTTTTGAGCTGCTCGATAATGAAGCGGTCGCCGCCGCCAAGCCCCTCGGACGCATCGATCAAAAATAGCGCCGCCTCAACCTCGCGAAGCGCACTTTCTGCTGTTTGCATCATGTAGTTCCCGAGCTTCGATTGCGGCTTGTGAATGCCGGGCGTATCAAGAAACACAATTTGCGTATCGTTCGACGTATATACGCCATGAATTTTGTTCCGTGTCGTCTGCGGCTTATCTGACATGATGGCAATTTTTTGGCCGATCAGATGATTCATCAGCGTAGATTTGCCCACATTAGGTCTGCCAATGATAGCGACGAAGCCGGAACGGAATTTTTTGCTGTCACGTTCATTTGATGTTGTAGGATTCATAAGTTTATTTAACGCTCCCCATTTTCTGCTAGTGAAGCCGGCGTGAAAGCGCCCGGCAATATGTCTGCTACGGTCGAAATCGTCCATTGACCGTTTAAATTCCCCATGATGACGGGCATGTCAGGCGCACAAAGCTCAACCATCACCTGACGGCAAACACCGCAGGGCGCGATTGGTCCATCCGTGCTGCCAATGACGGCAATGGCCTGAAATTGTCCCGGACGCTTGCCGTCAGCAATTGCGCGATGCAAGGCGGTGCGCTCCGCGCAGTTAGTAGGGCTATATGCCGCATTTTCCACATTGCAGCCATAATGGACATGTCCCTCGTCATCGAGCAGCGCTGCTCCAACTTGGAAATTGGAGTAAGGCACGTATGCACGAGACATCGCTTCCTTTGCTGCATGCAACAGGTTCGTGTAAGATTCCGATAACCCTTCGTATACCATTCGGACCATCCTCCTCAATAAAATCCAGCTTATTTCACAATTAAATGCCATAAGGGCGGCCCAAGGATGAGCAGCCCTATAATAGCTGAGATTGCTGCCGCAACTAGAACAGCTCCGGCTGCAACGTCCTTCGCTACTTTTGCGACCGGATGAATGTCCGGGCTAGCTAGATTAACGGCTTGTTCAACTGCCGTATTAATCATTTCCGCACTAATAACGACAGCGATGGCAAGCAAAATAATGGCCCATTCAAGCGGTTCAAGCGATACGATTATCCCTAAGCAGCATGCGATCAAGCCAGCAACGGCATGAAATCGCATATGGCTTTGCGTACGAAGAGCAAAGCCGATCCCGAATATTGCAACGGCGAAGCTTTGGATAAACTTCTTCATTACCGAGTGAGGCCAGCTTGCTGCAAAATCGCTTCCTGTTTCGCGGTCATTTCTGCTTCCATTGCATCGTCCTGATGATCATAGCCGATTAAATGCAGGAAGCCATGTACAAACAAAAAGCCGATTTCACGCTCCAAAGAGTGACCATACTCCTCGCTTTGTGCCTCAGCCGTGTCGACACTAATAACAATGTCGCCAAGCATGCCGGAAATCGGATCTGCCTCATCTTCGCTCTCAACCTCGAAGATGATGTCCAGCTCTTCTACCCCGTCCTCTTGCATAGCAAATGACAGGACGTCCGTTGGACGGTCGATGCCGCGATATTCGCGGTTTAGCTGATGAATCTCCTCATCGTTCGTAAACGTCAGCGATACCTCGCCATCTGAAATGCCCTCTGCTTCGCCCGCCAGCTGCAGCAGCTGCTCTAATTTGGCAATCCATTGATCGGGTATTTCCAGTCTTTCCTGCTCATTACTCCATCCCAGCTGCAAGCTCATGCCAAGCGCTCCTTTGTTTTCACATCATCCGGATACTCAATACGTGAATGGAATATGCCAATTACGCTTTCTTTAAGCGATTGCGCAATTTTGTCAAGCTCCTTCAACGTCAAATCACATTCATTGAACTGATTGTCATCCAATCTGCTCTTAATAATTTTGTGAATCATCGCCTCTACCTGCTCCACAGTCGGATTGCGCAGGCTGCGCACCGCCGCTTCCACGCAATCGGCAATACCAACGACTGCCGCTTCCTTCGATTGCGCCTTCGGACCTGGATAACGGAAATCATCCTCCGTAATTGCAGGCTCAATTCCTTGCTCCTCCGCCTGCTTAACCGCTTTGTAATAAAAAAACTTCAGCGAGGTTGTACCATGGTGCTGCTCGGCGATATCCCGAATCGGCTTAGGAATATTATGTCCCTTAAGCATGTCCACGCCATCTCTTGCATGGGCCACAATGATCGATTTGCTAAGCTTAGGATCGATCGTGTCATGCGGATTTTCAATATTGGTCTGATTTTCGATAAAATAATTTGGCCTCTTCGTCTTCCCGATATCATGGTAAAACGAGCCCACGCGGCATAGCAGACCGTCGGCCCCAATAGCCTCGGCCGCCGCTTCGGACAAATTGCCGACCATTACGCTGTGATGGTACGTTCCCGGCGTCTCCGTAAGCAGCTTGCGCAGCAGCGGATGGTTCGGATTCGACAGCTCCACTAGCTTAAGCGCCGATAAAATGCCAAACGTAATTTCAAAAAACGGCATCAAGCCGATAACGAGCACGGCTGTTATTAGTCCGCTGGCGAATGCGAAGGCAACGGAATAAATGAACGGCACGCGATCCATCTGCTCAGACAGCAGCAAAATCGTAATGACGGAGAACGAGCCGAACAAACTAACCATAATGCCGGCCTTCAAAATCGTTGATCGCTGGCTCGCTCTGTGAATCGAGAAAATAGCGGCAAACGATACAACTATAATGACGAAGCCGTATTGGAAATCGAAAATTTGATGCTGTCCGGTATTTAATATAATGCTTCCCATAATCGCAAATAATATGGAGCTGATCATCGCTAAATGCATATCAAGCAGCAAAGTGATCAGCATCGTTCCAAGCGCAGCAGGCGCCAAGTAGCCAGCATAGGGCGCGGCATCCGTCTGCGTCAATGAAATGATTTGGATCGTAATAATATTTATCAAGTAGATAAGCCATAGCATAAGGAGCGATGCATTGTTGTATTTCGGCTTAATTCCATTGATGCTCCCTGACTGATGCAAGTACGCGTACAGCACGACGATGAACATCAAGGACATGATCAGCAGCCCAAGCTGCGGCCAATAATTTTTTTTATCCTGCAGCAGCGAGGAATCAACAAGCAGTTTGTATAAGTCAGGCGTTATCGTCTGACCGCGCTTTACGATCAAATCGCCTTCTTTAATGACGACTGCCGGCGTATTTTGCTTCGCCTGAACTTTAGCCTCGTCCGTCGCATCTTTATCCAAAAACTTATTCGGCATTATCACAAATCTCGCAAGCTCCTGCACGATCTCTCTGCTTGTCCGGCTGGATAGCGAGCTTGCATTCACGAGCTCGGCAACCTGCGTTCTCGCGGTCTCCGCCTCGCGGAGCTGCTCTCCTGTGAGCTTACGCACAATTTCCCGAGCTACTTTGCGCATCTCGGTTAAAGTTTCGGAAGTTAAGTTCGGCATTTTGTAGAACGTTTCTTCCGGAATCGTATATTGCTGCTCCTTCGTAATAAGCATCATTTCTTCTAAGAGCGCATCATTGTATGTGCCTTTGCCTTTGTTCAGCTTAACGAAGTTGTCAACGTATTCGGAATAACGACCCGGAATTTCATTGCGGTAAATATCGATCTTATTTTGAACGGTGACTTGATCATCCAAATTCAACTGCTCGATCCGAACAAAAATTTGCTCAACCAGCGCATCGTTGCGCAGCGGCACGATCGAATAAATAACGTCGACCTTATCAGCAGCATCCTCTTCCGCCTGCCTTGTCGCCTTCTCGTCTTTTATTTGGAAGGGCGCTTTAATATCCTTCTCGCTTACAGCGCCCTCCTCAATATCATAGGTCTCGGGAACAAGATGCGGAGCCAAGCTGAAATAGAACAGCAGCACAAACATAAACATCAGCACCCAGCGAACGGCTGCGCTTTGCTTCCAACCCGTCGTCTTAGACGGCCGCAAGCTCTCCTGTTTTCCGGTCTGGTTTTGGTTCATGCAGCAGACATTCCTTTCTAGGCTTTGTTTTCAGCATCCCAGTTGTAGGCAACAATTATTTTTTGCACTAGCGAGTGACGCACGACATCCTGCTCAGAGAAAAGGATGATGCCTATTTCCTCTATGTTTTTCAAAATACGCTGCGCTTCGATCAAGCCCGAGTTTTTGCCGCGTGGCAAATCGATTTGCGTAACGTCGCCTGTAATGACCATTTTCGATCCGAAGCCAAGCCTTGTCAAAAACATTTTCATTTGCTCCGGCGTAGTGTTTTGAGCTTCATCCAAAATAATAAATGCGTCATCAAGGGTACGCCCGCGCATATAAGCAAGCGGAGCAATCTCGATCATGCCGCGCTCAATCGCTTTAACCGTTTGATCAGGACCAAGCACTTCGTGCAGCGCATCATATAATGGACGCAGGTATGGATCAACCTTTTCCTGCAGGTCGCCCGGCAAAAATCCGAGATTTTCTCCCGCTTCCACAGCAGGCCTCGTCAATACGATCCGCTTCACAGAGCCTTCCTTAAGCGCTGCAACGGCTAGTACGACGGCAAGATAGGTTTTGCCCGTTCCGGCTGGCCCTATTCCGAACACGATATCCCGTTTGCGGATGGTCTTCACATAATGGCGCTGCCCAATCGTTTTCACGCGAATCGGCTTGCCGCGGTACGTAGTCGTAATTTCTTTCTTAAACAAGTCCAGCAGCTCTTCCGCTTGCATAGACCTCGCAAGCTCAAGCGCATAGGCTACATCCCTCTCGGAAGGCTGGTAACCGCCGCGTACTAGCTGTATGAGCACATTGTAAAGCTGTTCTAGCGAATCAACCTCTTCAGATGGACCTGAGATGACAATTTCCGCTTCGCGTGATGTAACAGATGATTCAACCTGGGCTTGTATTAGTCGCAAGTAATTGTCCTGGGGGCCGAATACAGCCAGTCCCTCCGCTGCGTTGCCTAGAGGTATTTTTACTATTTTCGTCTCAATTTGCAACAATCCTCATTCTCCCTGCATCTGGACTAGTGGCATTTCCTTAACGATAGATTGCTCGACCTCAAAAAGAACTTTCATATAAACTTTACCATTGTCCGCCTTTTCATGCAAAACAATTTCATCTCGGATGACCGCATCGCTGCCTGCTTTTATAAGCACATCGGCTTTAGCCTGCAGGATGCCAGCGCTCTTCGCCTCTTCTTCCGTGAGCGTCCTCTCCTCCATGCGCGTCTCCATGATGGTCTCCTTCATGCGTCCGATCGGCAAAGCCCAATTGCGCCAGGATGCCTTCTCCTCATGACGAATCGCTTCTGATGAACGGTATGGATTTTCGCCATATCCGCTTACTTGAAGCGCACGCGAGCCGAACACCGCAAACCATTTTGTCTTCTTTTCCCCGGTGTATACCTTAACGTGCTGAACCAAAGGTGAAGAAATTTCGAACTCGTACCATACGAGCCCTCTAACTTTGCCTTTTGCAACAATTGTCCGCGAAAATTCTTCTCCGCCGATTGTTCCCGAGATTAGCGTCTGGCCTTTCTTAACCTTCGTATTTTTCCTGACGACGGGCCTTCCCGCCTCAGCGATAATATCAGTAACGACAGCATCTGCCGAGGCTATCAGATGACGCGGCGTCTGCAAGGAAGCCTGCTCGGGTATGGTCGATTCCACTACTTGAATGATGACCTTCGTGCCCTTCTTCTCTACGCCGACCCAGGTGGAGCCCGGCAGCTTTTGTACGAGACGCTTGGACATAACGTCGGTATCCGCAAGGCGAAATGACCACTGCAACGGATATAAGCCTTCCTGCTTGGCAGCAAGGCGGATTTGATCCTCGGTCAGCTTCACATTGCCTTGTACCTCAATGCTCCACACCAAGGAAGAAAGCATAAATATGATAGCGAAAAACAATACAATGCCGGCTGCAAACAGCTTTCTGCGCTCCGCCTTTACGAGCAGGAAAGGCAAGCCCTTGCGCTTCGTAACATGAGCCCGGCAGCCTGTCTCCTTTAAATACGGACGAAGACCAAAAAAGTCGCTCACCGAAAGCTCAAACTCAAGCAAGCCGCTGCTTGTCCATCTTATGGAAGACAGCTGCAAGCCGCCAGAGAGCGCAAGGTTGACGAGCAGCTCCGGTTGTCCTCCCCTTATGTGAACGGTAACCATTCCCTTTAACCAATCCGCGCCTTGTCCGCTCATGCCGTTCGCCTCCAATACCATTTATTTTTACTACGCCAGCTGGCTTCCATCTACGTTATGGGATCATTTGAATGTTCGAGATTTGACCCTCAATAAACACTTCCTCCGTCCATATCGTCCGAATGACGAGCGAGGTGCCTGTAACCTCCAGCTCTCCTTTGCTTAGAGCCAGCCGCAAGCGCTCGCTTGAGAAATGTACGACTCCCCGATGATTTTCAATATATAATTGGCAATCGCCGATCATGGTCAGACGCGGCAAATCGAATACGACATCATGCGGCATATCCAGTAGCTCTGCTGTCACTTTGCGAAATTTCTTTTTTATACGGCGCATGGAAGAATCTTGGCCTCCTTCAAGGTTTGTTGAGCAAACCTGCTATGTAAGCAAGCCGAAGCTAAGCCTTGCCAGAGCAAAGCAAAGGAGTGGCGATTTTCATGTACTGTACCAAAATATGCAAGCGGCAAAGCTTTTATGAGATGAATCTAGCCAACAACGTTTATGACGGGGAAAAACAAAAAAAAACCGCCGAAGCGGTATGCTCGGCGGTTCATCGTTTATTTTCGAAATGGCCTCTTTGCGCGGGGCGGACCTAAAATTTCAGCCCATATGACCGCTTTGCGCAAATCATCAGCCTGCACAGTTGCTGCAATCTCACGCCGGCCTGCTGACTTGCGCTCTGCTGCAGCCGGAGCCATAGCTTTACTAGCTGACGCCCTCTCAAGCGAACGCTGAAGAGAGGCGATCTGAGGCGCTCCTGAGGGCGACTCAGAATCCCTTGATGTATAGGAACGATCAGGAGATTGCTGACGCTCCTGCTCGGACTGCGAGCGGAAGACGGTCTGAGCCTCTGTTCGCTCCTGCAAGGGTCGATCCTCGCTTTGCTTGCTCTCGCTTGCTTGTGGGAACAAGGTACGCGGCAGACCACCTCCGCCAAAGTCCGGCATTTGACTTGGCTTCTTCTTCGAGCCTGCTTTGCCAAACAGCGAAGCGAGCGCTCCGAAAATAATGACAACAATAAAGATGTTATCCATCAAAAACTCAATAATTTTCAATATGCCTACACCTCCATGGCGCGGTCACGCTAATCGAAGTAGACGATACGATACGATTCGATTTGATCAATGGCATTAGCGGCCTTCTTTGTTGTCAGAAGATCCATCCTGCTTGCCAATAGAGCTGCGCATTTGCGTATCAGCCTCGATGTTTTTCAAGTTCATATAGTCCAAAACGCCGATCTTCCCGCTTCTGAGCGCTTCAGCCATCGCAAGCGGAACCTGCGATTCCGACTCGACTACGCGAGCTTCCATCTCGACGACCTTCGCTTTCATTTCCTGCTCATGCGCGACAGCCATTGCGCGGCGCTCCTCGGCTTTCGCCTGAGCGATCTTCTTATCCGCCTCAGCTTGCTCGGTTTGAAGATGTGCGCCAATGTTTTTGCCTACGTCTACGTCCGCGATATCAATCGACAATATTTCAAACGCTGTACCCGCATCAAGCCCTTTGCCGAGCACCGTACGCGATATCATATCAGGATTCTCAAGCACATCCTTGTGGGAATTAGCCGATCCGACCGTCGTTACGATACCTTCGCCGACACGGGCAATAATTGTTTCTTCACCCGCACCGCCGACGAGACGTTCAATATTGGCACGTACCGTTACTCGTGCTTTAACCTTTACCTCGATGCCGTCCTTCGCCACCGCCGCAACGATTGGCGTCTCAATAACACGAGGGTTAACGCTCATTTGAACGGCTTGAAGCACATCGCGACCAGCCAAATCGATTGCAGCCGCACGTTCGAATATAAGTGGAATGTTCGCGCGCTGCGCGGCAATCAAAGCATTGACAACTCGGTCAACGTTACCGCCAGCCAGGAAGTGGCTCTCCAGCTGATTAATGTTTAGGCCAAGACCCGCTTTTGTCGCTTTAATTAACGGATTAACGATTCTGCTTGGAACAACCCGACGAAGACGCATCGCAACGAGCGTAATGATACCTACTCTTACGCCTGATGCCAATGCCGAAATCCATAGCATAATAGGGAAAAAGCTGAGAAATACAGACAGCACGATAATGACGACGACAGCCAAAATTAATATGGACACCAATGGATCCAATTGCATAGTTTTAACCTCCATGTATTTATATTGTCCGCACTATTTTACGATTTCTTTGACGACTACCCAAGTCCCTTCAGCCTTAACAACCTTGACGGAACGATTTGTATCAATAAATTCGCCTGATGTGACCACATCTACGCGGTTATCGCCGATCAGCACCGTTCCAGCTGGGCGAAGCGGCGTTATCGTCGTTCCTTCCAGTCCCAGCAGGGAATCCTTCACATCCGCCGACAAGTACCCTTGCTCCGTTGTCAGCTTATCGCGCAAAATAAACTTGTTCCATATGCCGCGTTTTTTGTTCATTCTTACGAATATGGCAATCAGTATGATCGCTGCGACAAGCGCGATGACGATCGAGATGAATGCTGTCATCGGATCAGATGCTGCCATGACCACACCTGCTATTAACGCCGCGCTGCCAAGTAGGCCTAGTATACCGAAGCTCGGCACGAATACCTCGATAATAAGCAGGGCAATTCCGATTACGAACAGAACGACCGATTCCATTCCCGCAAATCCAGCCACATAGTGACCGAAGAAATATAGGCCAAATGACAATAGGCCAATAATCCCTGGCGCTCCAAAGCCCGGTACAAGCATTTCAATCACTATGCCTGCAATACCCAGGATGAGCAGCACCGTCATGACGATTGGATTGATGAGCCATCTGGCTGCATTTTCCGCCAATGATGGTTCCACTTCAATCTGTGTCCGCCCTTCAAAGCCCAGCCATTTGACCACTTCGTCAACTGATGCAGCCGTATGCTCGGAATAGCCGACTTTCTCGGCCTCGCTCGCTGTCAGTGTAAGTATTTCACCTTTTTGCTTGTCTCTGCCGATCTTATCCTTCAACGACAACTCCACATTCGGATCAACCATAGCTGCTGCAATGCTTTTGTCGCGCCCTTGCAAAGCGGCCGACTCGCTCATTTCAGAAGTCCAGAATGAGATCGTTTTCGGATTTTCGATCAGGTTGCCCGAGCCGTCTACAACCGCTGCGGCACCGATCGTACTGCCAGGCTGCATGACGATATGATCCGCATTAAGCGCGATATACGTGCCTGCCGATACCGCCTTGCCCTCGACAAACGCCGTTGACGGAATTTTATTCTCACGAATAAAATGACCGATGCTCTCTGCGTTCACTACCTTGCCGCCAAGCGTATTGATAACGAGTATGACATGCTCTGCTTTCGCTTCCTCTGCTTCTTTATAAGCTCTTTCCAGAAACGATTGCAGACCGGACTCAACCGTTTGCTTAACCGGTATGACATAAACAGCGGGACCGACTTCATTCGCAGCACTCGCTTGCTCTACCCGAGCGCCAAACAAGCCTGCAAGCGTCACCAGCAGTAGTGCCGCAAGCAAAGCAATAGGAGTAGCGGACCATCTTCTTCGCCATCGATTCATGTGCAAGAAGCTTCCTCCTTCTTTTCATGTAGTGTTCCCTACTACGTGCAGCAAGCTAAAATGTTTCAAGTTTCGTATCCATACTATACCATTTGAACTAGAATAAACAAAAAAACACCCCGGTTAGGGGTGTTTTGTGAGTCCGTATGTTTAGTTAGTTGAGATGTTGCTGTACGAGCTGATTTACTAGTTTACCGTCAGCGCGTCCTTTTGTTTTGGGCAAAAGGGCACTCATAACTTTTCCCATATCGGCTTTGGAAGAAGCACCGAGTTCATGGATGGTCTGCGTTACTATCTCTTGAATCTCTTCTTCAGTCAGCTGTTCGGGAAGGTATTGACTAATAATTTCAATTTCGACCTCAAGACCCGCTACTAAATCATCACGGCTGGCTTTTTTAAATTCTTGGAGGGAATCTTTACGTTGTTTGATTTCACGACTCAATATATCAAGCACTTCGTTATCGTCCAAAGGACGCTTGAGATCGATTTCCAAGTTTTTCACTGACGCGCGCATCATACGAATTACGGAAAGCTTAAACTTGTCCTGATTCTTCATGGCTTGCTTCATATCGTCGGTCAATCTTTCGCTCAGGTTCATTGTGGAAGGATCCTCCTAAAACTTTCTCTTGCGCGCAGCCTCAGACTTTTTCTTGCGCTTTACACTTGGCTTTTCATAATGCTTGCGTTTTTTCACCTCAGCTAGAACACCATCTTTAGCGATGGAACGTTTAAAGCGGCGAAGCGCAGCATCAATAGTTTCGTTTTTGCGAACTTTAGTTTCAGACACCAGTTTTCCCTCCCTCCGAAACAGACCGTCCAGAGCTATAACACGGTTTATCAAATTTCATTATATGTCAAACCAAAAGGCAGTGTCAACTTTGGATATCTACGAGCAGCGGTGAAAGTTTTGTTCCCCCTAGCAAATGGATATGCAGGTGATAAACGACCTGTCCGCCATCGGAATTAACATTGTTGACGAGTCGATAACCAGACTCTGCAATGCCTTGCTCCTTGGCTATCTGACGGGCTACCGAGAACAGCTCGGCTACGACCGGATCATCTTCATCGGTTACGTCATTCATGGTAGAAATATGTTTCTTCGGAATGATGAGAATATGTACCGGAGCAGCTGGCTGTATGTCGTGAAATGCGACAATTCTGTCATTCTCAAATACCTTCTTCGACGGAATAGCGCCTTCGATTATTTTGCAAAAAATACAGTCCATGTGATTCACCCCCTGTCTACTCATCTTCTCCTATCATAACGAAAAATCGAGTAGTAGTCCAATCGAATGCCGGAGAGCTGATTCATGCTTTATTTAGGGGAGCTCGACATCGTTTGCTGAAGCTCCAATACAAGATCAATCCACTCAAGTCCGCTCGACAATCGGATTAAAGCGATTCGGTTATCAGCGATTTTAGTGTTGAAGCCTTTCAGAATGCCAGACATCGTTTCGTATATGCCTATTAATTTGAGAATATAAGCATGTTCTTCATCGTTCAAAGGCTTATCGTATTCGCCTATTTGTTGCAGTTTATTTTCAGTTTCGCTTAAGAAGAGCGATACCAACTCCGAGCTGAATTTCTCCGGCTCAGCAGATATGCTCGCGGCTTCATCGGCAAGCTTAACTAAAGCATTCCCTTTTGCGGCTGCTTTGCCTGCATCAAACTTCACATGAAGGCGTTCCTCTAAGCTTTTGCTTTGCAGCATAGCATCCAGTACCGGAACCATATCATCCACATATTGTCTCGACTCTGATGCTGCTGCGAAAATGCTCTGACCTTTTGTAAAATTCTTTTCCTGCTTATGCTGTAAAAATTGCGAGTACAAAAAAACATTGCCGATTAAGCTGAATACGAGAATAACAAGTGTAATCGGCAGTGCGAACGTGCGCTTGCCCATTTGCTGCTGTTCCAACTTCGCAGCCTCCTTTTTATGCTTTGTTCGTTTGTTTCAGCTCTACGGATTGACTGCCGTCGAAAAAGAAAACATGGCACTCATCCACTTTGCGGCCGAGCACAGATTCGATCGCTTCCGCGTACAATTCCAGTTGGAACCGATGTCTCTCTGCGGCCTCCGCCCACTGCTGCTGGTTGATCCGGTCCGTCTTATAATCGAGCAAGACAACGCCTTGCTCATCCTCAAACAAGCAATCGATAACGCCCTGAATCAAGATCGGTTCCTGCATCAGCGCCTCTCCTGAATTCGGATATACGCGGCTCGCAGGGAACATGCAACTGAAGGGCACTTCTCTCCGAACCCACTCCGAGCTTAGCAGACGCTGGCCGAGCTCACTGGTGAAGAAAGCGGCTACGGCTGGCAGGTCAATCGCTTCCGACTGCTTAACCGTTAATAAGCGGCGTTCGATCATGCTATCAAGCGTCACCGTAAGCATCGCTTCATTAGCTGGCTCAGCGAGCGAAACATGCTGCATCAGCAAGTGATTGACGGAGCCTTTCTCCGCCGCTGTAAGCGACTTCTCCTCCATGAAGGCAGGACGCCGAAGGCGCATGGTGTAGTTAGCTGACAGAGCGGCGAATGGGTCTGTTTGAACCGCAAAATCGTTATCCATCGGCTCCTCCAAAGGAACCGCATCCTCCATGACCTCCGTATGCAGCCGCTTCATCTCTGTTACCGATGTTTTGGCTGCCAGCCTCGCTGCGTCTTGATGCGGATATTGCCATTCCAGCCGGGACCTGAGCTGCTCCTCCTCCTCGATGTGCTCGAGAAGCGACAAGGAGGTTATCGCTTGCAGTCTTTCTTCCTTAGCCAAATCCTCCTGATCCTGCTCCTCGGTTGCAGCTGCGGCTTCTATTCCGAATATGGATGCCGAAACGATTCCAGCATGCCACTGCGGAGCGTTCTCGTCTGCATTTTGCTTTTCCGCGATTTGCCTCGCGGCGAGCGGCCCAAGCCAGTCGATAAAGGATCTTGCGGATGCTACGCGGAAATCCGGCATTCTGCCGAACGCATCGACAGAAGCCAGCCAGCGCCTCAGCTTTGCTTCCGCATCCGATACCGTTGCGACAAGATACATTTTTTCCTTTGGCCTAGTCAAGGCAACGTAAAGGATCCGCATTTCCTCGGCTAGCATCTCCCTGCGCATTACCCTTCGAATTGCCAAATAGGGCAGCGTTGGATAACTGATTCGGAGTGCCGGATCAACAAAGCGCGGTCCGAAGCCAAGCTCCTTATGCTTCAGGAAGGCGCTCCGAACGTCCTGCTGATTGAACAGCTTCCCGAGACCCGCAACGAATACGACCGGAAATTCAAGCCCTTTGCTCTTATGAATAGACATGATGCGCACGACATCCTCTTGCTCGCCGAGCGCTCTTGCCGTCCCTAAATCACCGCCGCTATCGCGCATGCGCTCGATAAATCGCAGAAATCTGAACAATCCGCGAAACGAAGTCGCCTCATATTGCCTCGCACGGTCATGCAGCGCGCGCAAATTCGCTTGCCTCTGCGTCCCGCCTGGCAAGCCGCCTACAAAATCGTAATAGCCCGTTTCGCGATAGATTTCCCAAAGCAAATTCGCAAGCGAGCCCTGCCTTGCCTCCTCGCGCCAACGATCCAAGCTTTCCAAAAATAAAGAGAGCTTTCTGCGCGTATCTTCCTCAAGGAGCAAATCGCAAGCGGCTAATAGCACCGCGTCGTAATAAGAGGATTTTGCCGATTGAATGCGAATACGGGCCAGCTCCTCGCCGTTCAGCGCAAATAATGGAGAGCGCAGAGCAGCTGCGAGAGGGATGTCCTGATACGGATTATCAATTACGCGCAGCAGCGACAGCATCGATTCTACCTCAACCGCGTCAAAGTACCCGCTGCTCAGCTCTGCGTATGCCGGAATGCCGCTCCCTTGCAACTCCTCGATAATGATGGGAGCCCACTGCTGCGTCGCCCGCAGCAATATGACGACATCCCGCCACTGCATGGGCCGGTTTTCGCGCCGCTTCCCATCATAGACCTGGAAGCCGCTGTCGATTAACGCTTTCAGCTGCTGCGCGATCCAGCGCGCCTCGAGCTGCGCAGCTTTGAGCTCTGACGGCGATTCAACTTGTGCCGCAGCATCCCCAAGCTCGCGATCATCAGCAAGCTCGGTGGACTCGGGAATTTCCGCGTCCTCTTCCTCTACGTCATCCATATCCCCTTTGTTTAGCACAGCGAACTCGACTTGACAGCGATCCGCCGGCACAGGGCTTGGATAGAATGCTCCGCATACGAGCTCAGCGCGCTCGTCATAGTCCATCTCTGCTACATTCTCGCGCATAATAGCGCGGAACACGGCATTAACCCCATCCACAACCTCCGATCGACTGCGAAAGTTTCGCGCCAAATCAATGCGTAGAGCATGAGGGGTATCCGAATCAGGCAGCTTGCCCGCATCCTTGCGCGCGAGATAGGATTTATATTTTTGCAAGAAGAGCTTGGGCTCCGCAAGACGGAAGCCGTATATGCTCTGCTTGACATCGCCAACCATAAAACGGTTGCCCGTACCTGGCCGCTCGATTAAAGAAACGATGGCCTCCTGCACCATATTGGTATCCTGATATTCGTCAAGTAAAATTTCATCGAATTGCTTCTGGAATTCAATCGCTGCTATTGAAGGAGACATATGATCCGGCGTCGAAGCAGGATCTCGCAATATACGCAGGCAATAATGCTCCAAATCGCCAAAATCAAGCAGCCCTTTCGCACGCTTAGCCGCCTCGTAGCCTTGTCCAAATTCAACGACAAGCTCAGCTAATGCGCGCATCAGCGGCGCCAGCTCTTGAAGCTCCTCCAGAAATTGCTCAGCATCTCGGCCGAACAATTCCTCGACAAGCGATGTGATCAGCTTCTTCGCTTGATCGCGCAGCTCCTTGGCCTGCTCTTGCAGCAACTTATCATATTCATCGCCGCGCATCGCCTTCAGTTTTCCGAATTGAATCGCTTGAAAGGATTCTACCCACTTCTCCCAAGGCTGCGTATGAATGATCTCCGCGAGGCCGCCAACCACTTGCAAATCCTCATCAAAGGTTGCTGCATAAGGCGCAGGGCCGGCAGGCTGACGCGTCAATTCCAGCGCTTGATGGAGCAGCGAGCCCGCTCCTTCCAATGCGAGCTGAATGTCCCTTTTCAGGCTGACCACCCATTCGCTTGTTTGAAGTGCGGCCACATCTGCCAGGTCAAAAGCTTCCGCCGTCTGACGCAGCCAGTGCTCCGGCCAAGGATGGCTCTGAGCAAAATCGTACAATTGCTGAACAAGCCGGTATAACGGTTCATCGCTGCGCTCGCCGCCGTAGCGGTCAGCTAAACGGAGAAACGCGCCGTCATCGCCAGCACCCTCGTACTTTTGCTCAAATAACTGATCGAGCACATCAAGCCGCATGAGCTCGCTCTCCGTCTCGTTCGCAATTCGAAAACCGGGATCGAGACCGATTAAAGGATAATAGCGTCGAATGACATCCAGACAAAAGGAGTGCAGCGTCGTAATGGATGCACGGTTCATCAGCGCCAGCTGGCGGCGCAAATGCTCGGAATCCGGCTCCCGTTCAAGCTCAAGCTCAAGAGCAAGCCGAATCCGATCCTTCATCTCTGCTGCCGCAGCCTTCGTAAAGGTTGCTACGAGCAGGCGGTCGACGTCGGTATGTGCCGATATTTTCCGAATAATCCTTTCAACCAGTACCGCTGTTTTACCGGAGCCAGCCGCCGCCGCGACGAGAATGTTGGAGCCGCTCGTGACGATGGCATCCCACTGATCATCGGTCCATGTGCTATTTTCCGGCTTCGGGGTATCCTTTGCAGTGTGCATACTCATCGCTCCTTCTCCAGCTGCTGCCAAATCTCTTCCTTAGATGGCTTGCCCAGCTTTCTATATTCATTTCCATCGAACTGCGCATCAAACTGGCAGACCGCTTTATAATCACAATATTGACATGGCGTTTTTGTACCCAAGCGATAAGGCTCAATGGATACCTCGCCCGCTTGAATCGAGCTGCCGATCCGGCTGATCGTGCTTCTAACGGAACGTCTAAGCACATCCCACTGCTCATTCGTAACGACCGACGAGCTGCTGTAGAAGCTTCCGTCGCGCTTCAGCGCAACCGGGAGCAGCTCTGAATACCCAGTCTCTAATTCATCATCCATCAGCCTGACGGTTTCCGAGTCAGCCGTAACGAGTCCGCGCATTTTGAAACGCTTCAGAAGCTGACCGCTGACCTCTGCTGGCGTGATGCTGTTAGTCAGCGCCAGCAAAGGGTTATGAACATGGAAATAAAGAACGCCAGCCGGAGATGCAGGCTTCCCAAGCCATTCGGATGCATGCGTGACGAGTACGTCGAGATAGGTCAGCATTTGCAGCGAAAGTCCAAATGCAACCTCCTCAAGCCGCAGCTGCGTTGAGCTTGATTTGTAATCAAGCACGCGCAGCAGAAGCCCCTCCTCCATCTCAGCCGCGTCAACGCGGTCGATCCTTCCGATTATTTCCATAACTCCGCCGTCCGCAAGCGGAATGCGCAGGGATGGCAGTTTGCCGTCCGGGCCAAAATCAACCTCTGTTCCGACAGGGTGAAATTGCGCTCTGCGCGCGTGCTCGCCCAGCATGAGCGCTGCTTGTCCAACAATCTCCTTCAGCTTGCGGGCGATGTATTGGAATCGGCTGCTGCTAAGCAAAATTTGCGATTGAAGCTTTGGAGCCAGCTCATCGACCGTTTGCGAGGCGACTGCTTTCAGCTCGGCCTCAGGCATCTTGCCCCACCGCTCCCCTAGACCAGTTGCCATGCGGCTGAGGGCTGCGTGGAACAGCTGCCCGACATCAGGCGCTTCCAGCCGATAGAGCTTTCTCTCACGCAGCTTTAACCCATGGATCGCAAAATGCTGGAATGGACAGGATACGAATCTCTCCATCCGCGATACGCTAACCTGAAGCCGTGCTCCATAAAGCTGACTTGCTGTATCCTTCGACAGAAGCTGCTCCTGATTCTCATAAGTCAAGGAGCCTGTTAGAAGCTGCAGCTTATGCTGCCATTCCGGTCGAACGGCAAACCAATTGTACATATCCCACCAAAAAGGGGCGATTGACGCGCCTTGCTGCCATTTCCGTATAGCCGCAATTAAATAAGACAACGTTCGCTGAGGATGTGAAACGAACATCCTCTGCTCCGAGATCGGCATGCTAGGAGACGGCTCTGCCGAGGCGCTTTGAACAGGAATGCCGGGAAAGAGCTGGCGGACATGCCTTACAATCTCAGAGGGAAGCAGGCTTTTGCCTTCCTCATCGGCTTGCGCCCAGCTTAACCATAGATGCCTGCTTGGCGTCGTCAAGGCGTTATAGATCATAAAACGCTCATCGAGCAAGCGGCGGCGAACGCCAGGCGCCATAGCCATTCCATCCTCGGCAAGCTTCTCCCGCTCAGGCTCGGTTAGAATGCCGTCTTCCTTCACCCTCATTGGCATAACGCCGTCATTGGCGCCAAGCACATAACAAACCTGAACATGTCCGGACCTTGTCCGGTCCATGCTTCCGATCAGCACTTGATCAAGCGCTGGCGGCACAGCAGCAAGCTTCAAGCTGTCCAGCCCCGCCTCGACCATGCCTGCAAACAGCTCAGGGGATACTGTCTGCTTGCCCGCCAGCTCGACTAACTGATCCAGCAGCTGCATGACGCTGTCCCATAGCTGCCGGTGGCTTCTGGCCCGCTGCGTCTTGCCAGCCTGCGTGTCCTGCAAGCTCCAGCGCTCCAGACGATCTGCCGCATCCGATTGGTCGAGCAGACGATAGAGCGCCTCGCACATCTCTTGGACGTTTTCCGCTTTCTTCAGCGCATCGCCAAAGCGGCGGAGCGGCGGAACGACAGATTCTCTTGCTGCCAGCACGATATCGAATTCCCGCTGCGCCTTGTCGCTAATTTTTGTATCCATCTCCTCATCATCGTCAAGCGAGATGGGAACAAGCGGGTGCCAGCGCTTCTTATCGAGCCATTTCCAGCCGTCTATCCCTGCCGCTAGAGCAAAGTTTTCCAGCAAATCGAACCATTCCCGCAGCAGGCTTCCATCCATCGGAAACAGCATCTCTGTCTTCACGCAGCGGAACACCGCGTCGTAACGCCAACCAAAGAGCACCGTTTCGAGCGCGGATCTTATAAATTCAACAAGCGGATGATGGACAGCCTTCACCTTCTGATCGACAAAATAAGGAATGCCGTAATCGGCAAATACAAGACCAATATAGTCGGTATAATCCTCGCTATTGCGAACCATAACCGCAATATCCCGCCAGCGAAGCTCCTCCTTCTGCGCCCTGCGAACGATATCGCGCGCGACTGCCTCAACCTCGGCACGACGATTCGCGGCAGCATGCAGCGACACTCCGCATTGCCTATCTTCATGGATCATCATCGCTCTATCCGCAATCAGCATCGGCACACGCTCGCTGTAATGCTTCTCAAGATGCGCAAGCATCGGGCTGTTCATAAAACGGATAGGTTGATCTACTCCTAGCATCTTCGGCGCCAGCACTTCTGCATCGTACTTGGCTGCCAGCTCCATCAGCTTGTTATAAGTCTCTGCCGTCGGATGAAAAAGCTCAAGCTCATGCGGCAGCTCTCCTGCTTCGTAAGCTCGATTAAGAGTCAGCGTAACCGTAACCTGCGCAGATGAGGCGATCAACGCTCCCAAAGCCTCGTATTCGGTTGGCGTAAAGCCATAAAAGCCGTCGACCCATATTTGCGCGCCTTGCATGGAAGCAGCATCCGCAAATCCATTTTGCAAATAACGCAAATAATCCTCGGCGTCGATGTACATGCCCGCGAGTTCCTGCTCCATCTGGCTATAAATAAGCTGCAAATCATGCAGCTTGCGCTTTAGTAACGAGGACTGGTCAGCACCTGTTTCTGACGCTGCCCGCTTTTCCTGAAGCAGCTCCGAGTCGATGCCATACCGTTTCCACTCCGTCAGCAGCTCCGCGAGCCTGTCAATGAACCCTGGCTGCTCCGCCCCGCTTTGAAACAGCTCTAACTGGGTACCCAGCCGGTGCACGATCTTATAGAGAAGCATATGCTTGCCCGTATCACCGATAGGAACTAGCGCCGTTCCGCCTGTTTCCTGCATGACTCGAAAGGCCAGACGCCGAAAGCTAAGCGCCTGAGCCCTGATCGTGCCATTTAAATCGCCGCTTTGAAGCAGCGCATATTCGGTCTGAAAGGTAGCCTGCTCCGGTACGAGCATGACAAGCGGCGGCCCGTCCGGTTGAACGCGCAGCTGCTCCCTTATTTCATTCAAGCAATAGGATGTTTTACCGGTCCCCGAGCGCCCGATGACAAAGCGAAGCGACATGTGCAACTCTCCCGTCTATTCGTAAATTGTCGTTTATTTGCTTCTTACTTCAAAGATAGCGAATTTCAAATAATGGCCTTCGTTTACACCAAGCAGCTGAGGATGATCCTTGCCCGCCGCGCGCCATTCGACTAATCTTAGCAGCTTGCCTGCATCCACAGCCGCTTCTTGAATCGTCTCCAAAAATAATTCAGGCTTCATATGGTACGAGCAGCTTGCCGTGACTAGATATCCGCCTTCATTAACCAGCTTTAGCCCTTGCAGGTTAATATCCTTGTAGCCTCGGCATGCGCCAGCCACAGCGCTCTTCGTCTTGGCAAAAGCCGGCGGATCAAGGATGACGACATCCCACGTCCGGCCTGCGGAGCCTTCCAGCTTCTTCGACGTATCAACGCCGCCTTGGCCGCGCTGCTTCCGCTCATCGATTCCTTTTACTTGCGCGCGTAAATATTCAAAGGCATCCGCAACTACAAATTCGACACGATCCGAATAGCCATTGCGCTCAACGTTGCGCTTTGCTGTTTCGATGGCATGCTCTGAGACATCAAGGCAGGTTACCTTCTTAGCGCCATATTTGCAGGCATGCAGCGTGAAGCTTCCGGTATGGGCGAAGCATTCAAGAACGGATGCCCCATCCCAATAAGGGAAGGTAACGATCTTGCCGTTTGCATTAACGGGAACGAAGTCGGCTGAATTCGCTGTCTTAGGCGCAGTATTCACACCCGCGCCTGCCAATCCTGACTCCGCTGCTGCGCGATCTGCTAGTCGAATGCCGCTGCGTCCGCCCCAACCTGTCATAAGCGGAGCGATGGCTGCGCGATTCTCACGTTGATCGAAGAAATAGCCCGTTTTTTGACCTTCTACAATATCAACTTCCAGCTTCAATCCGTTCTCTTCTATTTCAATGATCGAAGGACAGTCGCCGTATAGCACGCCGGTACGCTCCTCCAAGCCTTCAAGCACTCGAACGCCGACATCGCTGCGCTCATAGATGCCTTTCGGCTGGAATACTTCAATAAGCGCTTCAATTAACGCTTCTCTTCTTATATCCATACCCAGCGTTAATAGCTGCAGCACCAGCACATTGTTGAACTGGTCTACAACAAGGCCCGGCAGGAAGTCCGCTTCACCATACACCATGCGGCAATCGGCATCTTTTACGAAGCGGCGGCGATGCTCCTGGCACTTGCGAAGCCGATCGCGGAAAAAATCTGCGTCCATGGCTGCGATTGGCTGATAGGAAACGACTCTCACCGTAATCTGCGAATTGGGATTCCAATAACCCGTTCCCAAATACCGTCCTTGGTGGGTGACGATATCAACCAAATCACCAGGCTGCGCCTCGCCTTCCAGCCGATCGATCTCAGTTGCATAGACCCAAGGATGGCCTTGCTCCAGCCTTTTCTTTCTCGCTTTTAGTAGAACTATTTTTGGATTACTCACGATTGTCTCTTCCCCTCATTGTGCTTGCTTGTCATGCTTGTCTACTTGGTCGCATATGTATACTTACGAAACGAACTTCTCACGAACAAATAAGGAGAACGTCTAATGATTCATACGATTCTTATTCCAATGCTGCTCGGTTTCGCCGTATTCATGTGCGGAATGAAGCTGATGGAGCTTGCGCTTCACCGACTGGCAGGTCCCTACCTGACCCGCTTCCTATCACGGTCAACCGCTACGCCTATCCACGGGCTCGCTATCGGGACGGCTTCGACTGCTTTTCTGCAGAGCAGCACGGCCGTAACGGTTATTGCGATCGGCATGGTCAATGCCGGCTTGCTTACTTTCCCGCGGACGCTTGGCATCATACTCGGCACGAATATCGGCACCTGTATAACGACGGAGCTAATCGGTTTAAATTTAAATAAACTCGCTATGCCTTTGTTAATCGCAGCGATTAGTATATGGCTAGCTACAGCATTGCTTGGCGAAGTCCGATTGTTCCCTGCCATACGCGGAGCGCGCTGGCTGGATACGCTTCGATCATCGTCGGTCGTACTATGCGGCTTCGCCTTGCTCTTGACGGGTATCACCATGATGCAAGGCGTTGGCCCTGCCATACAGGAGAGCTCCATGTTCGGCTGGTTTCTAGCTAAAGCAAACGATAGCTTATGGTGGGGACTAACGGCTGGCGCTATTCTTACCGCGGCGGTTCATAGCAGCGCTGCCGTTATCGGCATCATCATGGGCTTCGTTTCTATCGGCGCCATGCCGATCGAGCTTGGAATCGCCGTCGTATTAGGCGCAAATATCGGCACCTGTGCTACCGCTCTTCTTGCATCCATCGGAGGTACAAAGGCAGGACAGTACGTAGCATGGTCTCATGTCGTTCTGAACGCAGGCGGCGCATTGCTGTTTATGCCATTCATAGGCGAGCTTTCTCTATTGTCTGAATGGATCTCCTCGTCTGGCGAGGGGCAAATTGCCCATACGCAGACGATATTCAACATTCTCAGCTCATTGCTTGCACTGCCCTTCTGCTACCTCGGAAAATTTCGCAGGCTGGATCCGGTCACTTAGCTTTATTCCGTTGGCAGTCCTAGCAATTGAAAGGCTCCGGCTACGATGCGATGATTGTTGTCATACCCCGATTGCTTCTGGCGCTTCCACGCCTCCTGAGGATCAAACCAATCGACGCCGCGGATCTCTTCAACTTGCGCCTGCAATGATCCGCCAACCGCCTCCACCAAGTAGTAATGAACCTCTTTATCTACCGTACCAAATGCTTCATGCTCATATTTATATTTGATTTGGTCTATCGGAGCAATGATAACTCCTTCAAGACCGGTTTCTTCGACAATTTCCCGCAATGCGGTCTGTTCTATCGTTTCGCCAGCCTCCATCTTCCCTTTTGGCAGCGATACTTTTCCATAGCGATCCTGAATGAGTTGAATTTGCAGCTTGCCTTCCCCGGTTCGGCGGTAAACGACACCGCCTGCTGAAATTTCCTTCATGTCCGATTCCCCCTTGCAGCGTTAATTGACTAGATTATGCAGCAAAGGATTCCTCCATCTTTTCCGTAAAAGGAATCGATTAGCAAAGGAATCCCCGCATTTGTTAAGCTTATGTTATGCTCTTATTGCTTCTGGTCGCTCCAGCACGAAGCTGTGCAGCTCCACTTCGTTTTGCAGAGCAGACTGCTCTTCCAGCACTCGAACAAGCTTAGCACGACATTCATTGACGCCTGCCTCCGTAATTTTGACGCGGCATATTTTGCCGATCAAAGCTTCCGAGCCGTCAAATACCACTTGGATGTAGTTGTCCGTGTAGCCCATAACGAGCCCCGTTCCCGGAGCACCCTTGTAATCGCGCTCTGGAATGACATCAAGCACTTCGCCTACGTATTGCTTCGCGTATTCGAGCTGCATCTTCTCGGACAAGTCAATCAGCTTATGGACGCGTTCGTTCTTGATCTCTTCATCCACTTGCTCCTCCATCCGGGCAGCAGGCGTGCCTGTACGCTTGGAGTACGGAAAGACGTGCATTTCCGCGAATTTGAGCTCTTCCATGAAACGGAAGCCGCTCTCGAACATTTCTTCCGTTTCACCGGGGAAACCAACGATGACATCCGTCGTAATCGCAACGCCAGGCATTGCCTCGTGCAGACGTTTGATCTTAGCTGCAAACTCAGCTGTCGTATATTTGCGGCGCATCCGCTTAAGTACCGAGTCCTCGCCGGCTTGCAGAGGAATATGAAGGTGACGGCACATTTTGCTGGAACGATTCAGCACGTCGATCATCGCATCGTCAATTTGACTCGCTTCGATAGAGCTGATTCGAATGCGCTCCAGCCCCTCAATCTTATCCAAATCCCACAGCAAGCTCGTTAGATTATAATTTTCCATATCGTCGCCGTAGCCGCCGGTATGAATACCCGTAAGGACAACTTCCTTGTAGCCTGAAGCAACAAGCTGCTTAGCCTGCTCCAATACGCTTTCCGGGGCACGGCTGCGGGATAGCCCGCGTGACCAAGGGATTATGCAGAACGTACAGAAGTTGTTGCAGCCCTCTTGGATTTTCAGGAATGCACGCGTCCGCTCGGAGAAGTCAGGAACGTCCAGTTCCTCGAAATCGCGCGTTTTCATAATATTTCTTACGGCATTTACCGGCATGCGGTCGCCTTGAATCTGATTGACGAAGGTCATGATCTTCTCGCGGTCTTGCGTACCGATCACGAGATCGACCCCTTCTATTGCCATAATCTCTGCAGGTGAGGTTTGAGCGTAACAGCCCGTCACCGCAATGACTGCATCGGGATTGCGACGTACAGCCCGCCTAATGATCTGGCGGCTTTTTTTGTCTCCCGTATTCGTTACCGTACATGTGTTAATTAAATAAACGTCTGCGGTCGATTCGAAATCGACCTGCTCGTAGCCTTCGTTTTTGAATAGCTGCCATATCGCTTCTGTGTCGTAGAAGTTTACTTTGCAGCCTAGCGTATAAAATGCGACTGTTGGCATAGTAGTTACGCTCCTCCCATTTCTCCGGATTCATATAATAAGCAGGTTAACCCTACGATACCCGCTGTTTCCGTTCTTAATATTCTTCTGCCTAATCCGACCAGTACGGCGCCTGCCGCTTCTGCTTCATTCGCTTCACGATCCGTGAAGCCGCCTTCCGAGCCCACGATGAGCAGGACATTTGGAATGCTCGCCGTGTCTGCGCTGCTAATCCACTCGCTTACCGCGGAGCGGATGCCTCGACCATGAGCGGCATGCCCCTCTCGCTCAAAGCAAAACAGAACCAAATCATAAGAGCCAAACGACTGGATAAGCTCTTTCCAGCTATGTAATGGCTCAATGCTTGGAATCCGGTTGCGATGCGCCTGTTCAGCTGCTTCCTTCGCTATTTTGGTCCAGCGTTCGATTCGCTTTGCTTCCTTCTTGCCATCGTACTGAACAATCATTCGCTCCGATTGAAAAGGCTTGAATGCATAAGCTCCGATCTCTGTCCCCTTCTGAATAACGAGCTCCATCTTATCGCCTTTCGGCAAGCTTTGCGCAATCGTGATCGCCCAATTAGGCTCACTATCTGCGCTTAGCATCTCAATAATATCAGCTGTTATCAGTATTGGTGCAGCTTCGCGAACAGCGACAAGCGCTGTGCGAGATTGTCCATCGCTGACGATAATTTTATCGCCTGGTTTTGTACGCATGACGCGGACCGCATGATGCGCATCCTCGCCTATTATGCGGATATCGGAGTCGCCAAACTGCTCCGCCGCTACAAAATATCGTTGCATCGCTCTTGCCTACCACCCTTAAACAAATTCCATCCTTCATAATAGCATGTTTAACTTCTTGAAATCTATCAGAAACCGTTGCCAGTCCATGCTTGACCGACAAGCATACCAAACCGTTCATTGCTCTTAAAAGAAAATTTGATAAACCAATGCGAAGGTGTTGTTCATTAGATCTGCGCCTAAGCCTAAAATCGGATCAAGCGTTACTTTGCGCAGCGGCGGGATAAACACGATCAACAAGAAGATGAACATCCCCCATTGTACATTTTGATCCATCTTGTACCTTAGCTTAAGCGGCATTAAATCAGCGATAATCCGGTAGCCATCGAGCGGCGGCAGCGGAATTAAATTAAAGATAAACAATAAAAAATTATACCAAATGAAATAATCAAAAAAACGATCTACCGCCGCGTTGACACCAACGGAAGCTCCATCCAGTGCACCGGTGGCGATAAGCGCAACATATATAATAATGCCAAGCGTACCGATAATCAAATTGCTGAGCGGACCAACTAGCGTCACGATAATGCTCATGAGCCTTGGACTGCTGAACTTGCTCGGATTAACCGGAACAGGCTTCGCCCAACCAAAGCCTGCGAATAAAATCAAGAGTGTTCCAAGAACATCAAGATGCACACGCGGATTAAGCGTAACTCTTCCCGCGTTATAAGCGGTGTCGTCGCCAAATTTATAAGCGCTATAAGCATGAGCGAACTCATGCACCGTGAACGCAATAATTAATGATAATACGATAAATGGCAAATCCTCAAGCGGAAATCGAAAAAAGCTTTGTAAGTCCATTAACCCACCTGCGGCTTTCTCGCGACGAATGCGATCCATTCCTCATCGCGGCGCTTCTCGACAATTTCAAAGCCAGAACGAATTAAACCTTCTTCCACATCGGTTTCTTTATTCTTATAAACGCCAGAAGCGATATATATGCCGTTAGGCTTGAGTGCAGCGTACACATCATCAACAAACAGCAGAATAATTTCCGCCAAAATATTCGCTACCACAAGATCGACCGGAACGGTTACCGCAGTCGCTTCTTGACTCGCATCTGCTCCTTTAATTACACCAAGCAAATCGCTTAGACGCACTTCAACCTGCTGCGATAGATCGTTAAGCCTTACATTCTCGGTTGCGCTGGTTACGGCAATCGGGTCAAGGTCAAGCGCTAGCACGCTCTTCGCCCCAAGTCGGCAAGCGCCGATTGCAAGAATGCCTGAGCCTGTGCCTACGTCGATAATTTCTTCTCCGCCTTGAATGACTGACTCGAGCGTCTGCAAGCATAGTGCCGTTGTAGGGTGAGTGCCCGTTCCGAATGCCATGCCTGGGTCAAGCTCAATAATTCGTTCATCCGGACCAGCCTCATACACCTCCCAAGTCGGCTTAATCGTAAGCTTATCCGAAACGCGGAGCGGCTTAAAGTACTGCTTCCAAGCCGTTGCCCAATCCTCTTCATCTACGACCCGCGCTGAATATTCAACGTTGCCGGGATCAATATCAAATTCACGAAGCTCCTCAACGCGAGGCTTAATCGCTGCTATAAGCTCATCCGTGTTTGTGTCTTCGCCAAAATAGCCCTTAATGACAGCTTGCCCTTCCGGAATATCGTTAAGCGGGAGCTCATACCATTGCCCAAGCGAAGTATCGCGCTGCTTATTAAGCGTGCCTGATTCTTCAATGGATACGCCTCCTGCTCCCATTTCATGCAAAAAGTTCGATATCATCTCTTGCGCCTCTTCGGTTGTCGAGATCGTAATTTCATGCCATTTCATATGTATTATCCTCCAATGCCAATCGTAAACGGCTATCGCCGACCTCAGTCAGCTAAACAAACGTTTCGTTATAAAAACCTAACAACTATTGTACACCAGAGTAGCGCCTTTGCACAAAAAAATGACGCAAACGACCTATTGCTGCATTTATGCTAAAATATGGTCTAGAGCGAAAAAAGAGACTGCGGGCTCATATGCCTGCAGTCTCTTTCGATTAATAGCTCGTCGTATCCACATTTCCGCCTATTTGCTGGATTAGATGAAGTGCTCGTTCAGCGACAGCCTCGTCTACGGTCGCTGTCAGCAAGCCGCTATCAAATAATCCGTTCACTTCCATCGCACGAAGCGCGTGAAGCTTGCGCGACGCTTCGAGTGCAGCGCCTTCGTCCTTGAATGTTGCTTGGATTTCGAGCTGGCTCATTATTCCTGCTCGTTGCGCTCGTCGGCTGCAGCTGCGCGCTGTGCTGCTTTGCGATCAGCTTCGTCTGCAAGCTCCTCGGAAAATTCTACGTCCTCGTTTTTCCCAATTGGCAAGTTGCCAAAGTTTGTTTTCTCAAGCTCGCTTTGATTGTTTTGATTGTTTTGATTGTTTTGATTGTTTTGATTGTTTTGATTGTTTTGATTGTTTTGATTGTTTTGATCAGCCATGATTATTCCCTCCAGTTGTTTGTTGATGTATGGTTTTCCTACCCGAATAGAATATGTTTGTCCACCAAAATCTATACAGCGATAAAAAAGAAAAAAAGACGTGCCGGGTTATTCACCGCGGAACGCCTTTTTCATTTTATCAAATATCGATTCATGATGCTCATGATCGTTAGCTGCGGCATCGCCGCTCAGTCCGCCAAATTGACGAAGTAGGTCTTCCTGGTCGTCCGTTAAGCTGGTAGGCGTAACGATCGTCACCTTCACATGCTGGTCGCCTTGACCATAACCGCGCAATTTAGGAACGCCTTTGCCTTTAAGTCTGAAGTAAGTGCCCGTTTGCGTGCCTGCCGGTACCTTCAGCTTCACCTTCTCGGTTAGCGTAGGAATTTCAATCTCATCTCCAAGCGCCGCTTGAACGAACGTAAGCGGAACCTCGCAATAGATATCGTCGTTCTCGCGCTCGAAAAACTCATGCGGCTTCACTCGAATGACAATGTACAAATCGCCTGCCGGACCGCCGCGCAAACCGCCCTCGCCTTCACCCGTCATCCGGATTTGTGCGCCGTCATCTACGCCCGCTGGAATGCGAATATTGATTTTGCGTTGACGCTTAACTTTACCCGCGCCGTGACAAGTCGAACATTTGTCTTTAATTACGCGGCCTGTGCCGCTGCAATTCGTACAAGCCCGGCGGTTGACCATACGTCCAAACGGCGTATTTTGAACAACCTCCTGCTGCCCGCTGCCCTTACATACCGAACAGGCTTCCGGTTTTGTACCCGGCTTCGCACCGTCGCCGTGACAGGTGTCACAGGTCTCCGTACGCGGAATTGTAATTTCCGTTTCTTTGCCGAATACCGCTTCCTTGAACTCAACCGTCATCGTATATTGCAGATCGTTGCCGCGCTGTGGCGCGTTCGGATCGCGACGACCGCCGCCGCCTCCAAAGAACATATCGAAAATATCGCCGAAGCCGCCGCCAAAATCCGCGCCGCCGCCGCCACCCATTCCTTGATTTGGATCAACATGGCCGAACCGGTCATACGTGGAGCGTTTGCCGTCATCGCTTAGCACGTCATAAGCTTCCTTAACTTCCTTGAACTTCGTCTCTGCATCCTCAGCCTTGTTCACATCGGGATGATATTGACGTGCTAGCTGACGGTAAGACTTTTTAATTTCATCTGCTGATGCGTCCTTGCCAACACCAAGCACCTCATAATAATCGCGTTTGCTTGCCACCTGTTCTCACCTCCGCTATCTATCATATGATTCCATGTGCATATGCGCACGAAAGGAGGTCAAAGCCAGGTAGCGCCTGTCTTTGACCTCTCGCTCGCTACACTTTATTTATTATCGTCAACAACTTCATAGTCGGCATCTACTACATTGTCTTTTCCTTTAGCTGCGCCAGCGCCCGCATCCGGACCTGCACCTTCAGCTTGCTGCGCCGCTTGCTCGTAAAGCTTAACGGAAAGCTGCTGCACGATTTCTGTCAGCTCAGCCGCCGCTGCATTGATTTGCTCAAGATCGTCAGTTGCAAGCGCTGCTGTAACTTTCTCTTTCGCAACGTTCGCTTTTTCGATTTCGGAAGCATCTACTTTATCGCCAAGATCTTTAATCGTTTTGTCAACGGAGTAGATCAGTTGGTCTGCGCTGTTTTTTGCTTCTACAAGATCACGGCGTTTGCGATCTTCTTCAGCATTAAGCTCAGCATCCTTCATCATTTGGTTGATTTCATCCTCGCTCAAGCCGCTTGAAGATGTAATCGTAATTTTTTGGCTTTTGCCTGTTCCTTTGTCAAGCGCGGATACATTAACGATACCGTTCGCATCGATATCGAAAGTAACTTCGATTTGCGGTACGCCGCGTGGAGCTAGAGGAATATCGTTCAATGTGAAACGACCAAGCGTTTTGTTGCCGGCAGCCATCGAGCGCTCGCCTTGCAGGACGTGGATTTCAACGCCTGGCTGATTGTCCGCATAAGTCGAATACACTTGGGATTTGCTCGTAGGGATCGTTGTGTTGCGGTCGATCATTTTAGTGAACACGCCGCCTGCTGTCTCAATACCAAGCGACAATGGCGTAACGTCCAGCAATACAACGTCTTTCACGTCGCCAGTAAGAACGCCTGCTTGAACGGCAGCGCCCAGAGCAACAACCTCATCCGGGTTAACGCCTTTGTGCGGGTCTTTGCCGATCAATTTTTTTACTGCTTCTTGAACGGCAGGAATACGAGTAGATCCGCCTACAAGTACAACTTTATCGATATCGCTGGAAGACATGCCAGCATCGCTGAGTGCTTGACGAGTAGGTCCAAGCGTACGCTCAACTAGTGCAGCAGCAAGCTCTTCAAATTTCGCGCGAGTAAGGCTAAGCTCCAAATGCTGTGGAACGCCATCAACCATCGTAATAAACGGAAGCGAAATGGCAGATGTTAAAGTACCGGAAAGCTCTTTTTTCGCTTTCTCAGCAGCATCCTTCAAACGTTGAACCGCTGCTTTGTCTTTGGATAGGTCGATTCCTTGATCTTTCTTGAATTCAGCAACGAGGTGATCGATGATCACTTGGTCAAAGTCATCGCCGCCCAGCTTGTTGTCGCCGCTTGTCGCTTTAACTTCAAAGAAGCCATCGCCAAGCTCAAGGATGGATACGTCAAACGTACCGCCGCCAAGGTCATATACAAGAATGGTTTGGTCTTCTGTTTTCTCAAGGCCGTATGCAAGTGCAGCAGCCGTCGGCTCATTGACGATACGAAGCACTTCAAGACCAGCGATTTTACCAGCATCTTTTGTTGCTTGGCGCTGGCTGTCATTGAAGTAAGCAGGAACCGTAATAACCGCTTGCGTTACCGTTTGACCTAAGTATGCTTCCGCATCAGCTTTCAATTTTTGCAAAATGATTGCTGAAATTTCTTGCGGCGTATAATCTTTGTCGTCAATTTTTTCTTTGTGGTTCGTACCGATGTGGCGTTTAATCGAGCTGATTGTACGATCCGGATTCGTGATTGCTTGGCGTTTTGCCGTTTCACCGACAACGCGCTCGCCGTCTTTCTTAAAGCCTACAACCGAAGGGGTTGTACGGTTGCCTTCCGGGTTAGGGATGACGACAGCTTCGCCGCCTTCCATTACTGCTACGCAAGAGTTTGTTGTACCAAGGTCAATACCAATTACTTTACTCATAGCTATATTTCCTCCTACAATCATTTGTATTTTAACGCGAATGCTAGCAAGCTATCTTTGTCTCATTTATATTGAAGTCATTTGGCTTAACCGCTGACTTTAACCATGGCAGGACGCAATACTTTATCTTTTAAAATATAGCCCTTCTGCACTTCCTCCACAATAATGCCTTCCTCATGCTCGTCAGATTCAACCTGCATAATGGCTTGGTGGAAATCAGGGTTAAATGGCTCGCCAACAACGCTCATTGCTTTAAGGCCTTCCTGCTCTAGCGTTTGCTCCAGCTGGCGGAAGATCATATCCACGCCTTTAGCGAGCGATTCAAAATCGCCGTTTGCCGATGCCGCAGCAACTGCGCGTTCAAAATTATCTACAACCGGCAGAAGCTGACCGATCAGCTTCATCGATGCGTATTGTCCGAGTTCTTCTTTTTCCTTCAACGTGCGGCGGCGGAAATTATCGAAATCCGCTTGCGCGCGCAGGAAGCGCTGCTGGCTCTCGTCAACTTGCTTCACAAGCTCTGCATAACGAGCATCTTCCTCTACTGCCTCGCTTGCCGTTTCCTCGAAAGTCTGCTTTGATTGCTCAGCAGATCCTACTTCTTCTACAGCCTCAGCTGCTTCATTATGTTGCTCTTTCGTACTCATGCAATCACCTCCTTAAAAAGTTTACGAAGTAAACTTGGCATCGTAAGCTTCGGTATAAAACTATTTATACCAGCGGCTTAGAAGAACCGCCATATCCTTGGATATAATATCCAACAGACTAATGACTTTGCCGTATTCCATTCGTGTTGGACCTAGAATGCCGATCGTTCCCAGCGATTGGCCATCAATGGCATAGGTTGCTGTAATGAGACTGCAATCGCTAATTGCCTTATGGTCATTTTCTGTCCCGATACGTACTTGTATACCTGACGGAAGGCCGGTAAACATTTTCATAATGGCTGGTGTCTCGTCAAGCAAATCCAAAATCGTCTTCACTTTGTCAACATCTTTAAATTCAGGCTGCGTAAGCATATTTGTCGTACCGCCGAGGAATATCCGGTGCTCATCCTCACTCTGCAGCGCATGATCCAGCACCTGAAGCAGCTGTTCATAATGATCAACATGCCTCTCCAGCTCTTGCCCAACTTCAGTGTAAAGCTTCGACCTTAGACGAATTAGCGGAACGCCAACGAGTCTCGTGTTCAAAATGTTAACGACCTTTTCCATATCCGCCATTTTGAGGCCTTCTGGAATCGAAATCGTCCGATTCTCAACATGTCCGGTGTTCGTCACGATGATGGCGACTGCTGATGATTGATCCAGCGGCACTAGTCCAAAATGCTTAAGTGACGTGCTGAACATTTCCGGTCCTAGCAAAATGGATGTATAATTGGTCAAATTGGACAGGATCATCGCGGTTTGCTGAATAACCTGCTCCATTTGATTCATTTTGTCCGTAACGAAAGAGCGGACCATGCCAATGTCGTTCTCATCCACTTCATTAAGCTTTACTAAATGGTCGACATAATAACGGTAGCCTTTCGTAGATGGGACACGCCCTGCTGACGTATGCGGCTGCTCTAGGAAGCCAAGCTCCTCAAGATCAGCCATTTCATTGCGAATAGTCGCCGGACTGAAGCCAACGTCGCCGCGCTTCGAAATACTGCGTGAGCCGACCGGTTCAGCCGAGCGAATATAATCATCCACTATTGCATGCAAAATCATCCGTTGTCGTTCCGTCAGCATTCGAATTCCCCCTACGTAATTATTAAATCCGTTATTTCGGTTTCCCATCGTTAGCACTCAATACAATCGAGTGCTAATCATTACTACAAAAATACCAAACCAGCTTGTCGATTGTCAAGTCGGTTCGGCATTTTTGTGCCCTATTTTCTAATCATCACATTATACTTTATGCACTCTGCCTGCTTCATCGACTGCAAATTTCTCTCTTCTGACACGGTTGTCGCCTTGATATAATTCGACGATTCGATTTGGAGAAACAGAGTCATCTATCGTTACTTTCCAACCATTCGTATTTAGCAAAGCGAAAACCTCGTCAAACTCCATTGCTTTAAAACCATAAAAACCGCTTAATCCTGCCCATTTCTTCAGCAGCACCGTTGTGACATGCCTCAGCTTATCTTCTACAGCTACAGTTTGATCTTTTCTTTGGCTCATTTTTTATTTCTCCTCTATATGACAATAAACATCTACCTTGACTATATACCAAAACGCACGGCATTACTATCAACGAGTTCGGACTAAGCGTTAGAAGGCCCTATTTACGATAAAAAAACCACTATCCCGTTAGCCATAAGCAATCGCTAAAGGTAGGTGGTTTATTTTTCAACTAGAGAAGCCTCTTGTACCCGTTCTAGAATTAGAACAGCATCTTTAATACGGCAATTTCGTCGCAAGCGAGCTGTTTTGGACAGTTGACGCAATCCTTCCAAACCTTTTCCGGGAATATTTCCTTGTCTACAACCTTGAAGCCATTTTTCTCAAAAAAGGAAACGGCGTACGTTAAAGCCATAATCTTCGGAATTTGCTGCTCTCTAGCCTGTTCGATCAATGCCTCAACGAGCTTGCTTCCGATTCCGAGTCCTTTATAGCCCTCAGACATGCCCAGCGACCGGATCTCTACTAAATCCTGGCCTAGTCTCGTAAGGGAACCGCAGCCTACAACCTCGTCCCCAATCTCCGCTACGACGAAAGTATCTATTATATATTCGAGCGCTTCCCGAGTGCGAGGCAGCATAATGCCTTTCTCGGCATAACCTTTAATTAACTGAAACAATGTCTCGATATCGCCCGATGTCGCTTTTCTACATACGACCTGCAATGCCTGCATTTGTGCCTTCGCCTCCACCCGGTGCAAGTTCAAATTCAATATGAATAAATATACACTAGATTGAATTTTTTCTCAAGAGTATTTTAGCTGCTATATCCGATAAAAGCACCAAATACTTCGTTCCCGAGAAGGACGCCTTTATCCGTCAGACGGTAAATCGTATCATCATCGGCCTGCTCCGACTCTAGCAGGCCATCGTTTGTTAGTTTATCAATAATATCGCCGAACTTGCCTTCAAGCGTTTGTCCCGGGAACTGCTTGGAAAAACGGGATGCAGGCACACCTTCCAGCAGCCTAAGCCCAACCATCATCAAATCCTCCATCGCCTCCGCCTCCGGCACCTCGAACGTTTCAAGGCGCGGAAGCTTCTCCGCTGCAGCATCAATATATGGCGTAATCCCCTTCAAGTTGACATGTCGCATACGATCCGTGTAGCCATGCGCTCCCGCTCCCAAGCCGTAGTAAGGCTCGTTGCGCCAATAGGTGGAGTTATGGCGGCTTTCATAGCCCGGCTTAGCGAAATTGCTAATTTCATAGTGCGCGTACCCATTTTCCTTCAGCATGTCCATCAGCAAAATGAACATATTAAACTCCTCTTCCTCCGGAGGCAAAGGCAGCTCATTGCGCTCGTAAAGCTTATGGAACAGCGTATTTTCCTCAACCTTTAGACTATAAATCGAATAGTGCGGCAATCCCAGCTCCATTGCACGGCTTACGCTGTCTCTCAAGAGCTCAACCGTTTGGCCGGGCAAGCCAAACATTAAATCGATTGATAGGTTGGTGAAGCCTACGGCACGCGCGTTTTCGATACTGCGATAAACATCGTCCACGTTATGAATACGACCGATACGCTCCAGCAATCCGTTATCAAAGGATTGAACCCCAAAGCTGATCCGATTTACGCCGCCAGCCTTCATTGCTGTCAGCTTATCGATATCCGTCGTTCCCGGATTCGCTTCCATCGTAAATTCCACATGCGGCGTCAGCGGAAAATAGGTCCGAACAGCCTTCAGAAATCTTTCCATCTGCGGCGGAGTGAGTACGGTTGGCGTACCTCCTCCGACAAATACAGTATCGATTTCCACTGGCGGCCATTGTTCAACCGTCCGCTGCATTTCCATCTCAAGCGCGTCCAGGTACTGGTCGACCGGCTGCCCCTTCAATACATATGAAGTAAAATCGCAATAGTGGCATTTATTCGTACAAAAAGGGATGTGTATATATAAAGCGCGCGGTGATTGCGTGATAGTCATCGTTAGCATTCTCCTTCAAGCGCAAACGGTTAAACCGATCTTGCGCGGCCTTTGCGTTTCGCATTGAAAATATAAATCGATATTCCTGTCGCTTTCAATAGAAAAGAGGGAGAGCAGCGCCCTCCCTCATCCTCGTACGTCTTAATCCTCGCCGATTTTGAGCACCGCCATGAACGCTTCCTGCGGCACCTCTACACTGCCTACTTGTTTCATCCGCTTCTTGCCTTCCTTCTGCTTCTCGAGCAGCTTACGCTTCCGGCTAATGTCACCGCCGTAGCATTTGGCAAGAACGTTTTTGCGCATCGCTTTAACCGTCTCGCGAGAAATAACTTTGTTGCCGATGGATGCCTGAATCGGCACCTCGAACATTTGGCGCGGAATCAGCTCTTTCAGCTTCTCGCAAATGACTTTGCCCCGCTGGTACGCACGGTCACGGTGAACGATAACTGACAAGGCATCAACCTGCTCGTTGTTAAGGTTAATGTCCATTTTGACCAAATTGGACCTGCGATAGCCGATCACCTCATAATCGAACGAAGCATAACCCTTCGTGCTCGATTTGAGCTGGTCGAAGAAATCGTAAACGATTTCCGACAACGGCACGTTGTACGTAAGCGTAACGCGGTTCGTGTCCAAATATTCCATATTAACGAATTCGCCGCGCTTGTTCTGGCAAAGTTCCATAATCGTGCCGACGTAGTCGTTCGGTACAATAATCGCTGCTTTTACGAATGGCTCTTCGACAAAGTCAAGCTTGCCGGCTTCCGGATAGTTCGATGGATTATCGATCTCCATCGTATCGCCATTTGTTAGCGTTACTTTGTAAATAACGCTTGGTGCTGTCGTAATGAGCGGAATGTTGAATTCCCGTTCAATGCGCTCTTGAATAATTTCCATATGCAGCAAGCCTAGGAACCCGCAGCGGAAGCCAAAGCCAAGCGCTGTTGATGATTCCGGCTCGTACCTGAGCGAAGCGTCGTTCAACTCAAGCTTCTCAAGCGCTTCGCGCAAATCGTTATAATCCTGCGTCTCTATCGGATAAAGGCCGCAAAATACCATCGGGTTGATCTGGCGGTAGCCGGGCAGACGCTCGGGCGACGGCCGCTTCGCATCGGTAACCGTATCGCCGACGCGCGTATCCTTCACGTTCTTAATGCCCGCTACGATGAAACCAACATCGCCAACCGCAAGCTCCTTCACAATTGACATGCGCGGCATAAAGGCTCCAACTTCTATAACCTCAAACTCAGCGCCCGTAGCCATGAACCGGATTTTTTGGCCTGCTTTGATGCTTCCGTCCACTACTCGAACATAGACGATAACGCCTTTGTAAGGATCGTAATGGGAATCGAAAATAAGCGCTTTAAGCGGCTCTTCCGAATCGCCAGTCGGCGACGGCATTTTTGCAACGACCTGCTCAAGTATTTCTTTAATGCCAATACCGGCTTTTGCCGAAGCAAGAACAGCGTCGCTTGCATCAAGTCCAATGACATCCTCGATTTCCTGCTTCACCCGTTCAGGCTCTGCGCTTGGCAAATCGATTTTGTTGATGACGGGCACGATCTCCAAATTGTTTTCCAGCGCCAAGTAAACGTTCGCAAGCGTTTGGGCTTCGATTCCTTGTGCCGCATCAACTACGAGCAAAGCGCCTTCACAAGCTGCCAGTGAGCGTGAAACCTCGTATGTAAAGTCGACGTGTCCTGGCGTATCGATCAAGTTCAGTATATATTCCACGCCATCATCTGCCGTATAAGCCAAACGAACCGCTTGCAGTTTAATCGTTATCCCGCGTTCACGCTCCAAATCCATCTGGTCAAGTACCTGCTCCTGCATCTCTCGAGATGACAAAGCGCCGGTAAATTCCAAGATCCGGTCAGCAAGCGTTGATTTTCCGTGGTCTATATGCGCGATAATGGAAAAATTCCTAATTCTCTTTTGTCGGTCACGTACGTCAGTCATGCCTAACCCCCACAATTTCCAATAATGCTAATCATTCCTCCTATTATATCAGTTAAGAAGAAGACCAGCAATGTTCATTATCACTTGGTTAAGCCGTCAAATATCGAAACGACCATTCGAATGCCTTCGCTAGACATATTTTGCAGCAAACCAGACGTCGAATCAGCGATCCGATTAACGGCCGGTTGATCGTTTTCAAGCGGTACGCCCGGCAGCCGTTCATTCTCAATAGGTTGGCCATCGGCATACTCAGAAGCGTATGCAGCTCCCTTAGCAGCGAGTCGTTTCAACTCCTCAAGCTCCCTCTCGAGCTCGGCGATTTTTTGCTGCTGTACACTCGCGAGCTCTTTAACCGGATCCGCTGTCTCCACAGGCTGAACATTTTCGGTATATTCGTTTCCGCCTTCCATTGGACCGTAAATACGCTCAATGCCCGCAGTAGACATATCGATACCGTACATGACGATAATTGCAATAGCACCGCCGAGCAAGACCCATTTCATCGTACGTTTCATATGCTCATCGTTCCTCTCTTTAACAAACTATTATCCGCTAGCTCGCATCGCCCTTGCTTGTTGATGCTTTCTCGTCAGCCCAATAAAGATCCGATATGACTTCCGCAAGCGCATCCGCTGTACGGTAAGACTCCTCAAGCGTATTATCTACGCCTCCAACCTCGATCAACACACTGTCTGCTGCAAGCGACTGATTGTACTCCGCATTTCCAGATGCGGCTGTCTTGCCCCAAATGCCGCGCGAAATGCCTGGATATTGCTTATCAAGCGCCTCATGGATTTTGGTTGCGAACGCTTCGTTTTTCTCCCAATTCGGGTTTTTGTGGCCAATGATGAAATAAACCTGTGCGTAGCTTTTTCCTTTAATATCGACCGTCGTAAATTTTCGTTTCTGGGAGTCGCGGTGGAGGTCAAAGAAAAACTTCAAATCCTTGCTGCTTGCTAAAGCTTCCTTCACCGTTTTCATCGAATATTTATAGGATAATTCCCATCTGTAATTTTTTATTGCGGTCGGATAGTCGGTATTGGAATGCTGCGCTCCGACACCTTTTTCCTCCAGCTTTTGCGCTAGCCGTTTGCCAACTAGCGTTATATTTTTTGTGCTTGAGTTCGGGTCCTTTGATTTATCAGTCAGCACAGGGTACCAAGACTCGCGATTATGGGAGTGATAAATAAAGGCTACCTTAGAACCGCCTGTTGTTGGTTTCACCGGTACGCCGTTATCGACTGTTTCATCCGGATTGGCTGCATCAGTAGGCAGCGGCTCCAGTTCGTTCACCGTCTCGTCCGTTACATCGGTTCCGTCCCCCTCGTGAAGACCGCCGATCGGATCATACGTAATTGGCGCATTGTCCTCCGGTCCCACTTCAGTATCAGTACCAATGCCTTTGCGTATGAGAAAAGCGTCATTCACGCTCATGCCCGGCAGCTCGCCTGCTAGCAAGCTCTTCGGATCATTCGGATTGATATCCGTTAATGCTCGCATTAGAAGCGCGCTTATTTGCTTAGTAGTAAATGATTCGGTTTCTTTGCTGCTTTGAAACGCAGGCATCTCCATCTCTAGCATATCCCCAAAAAATCCGCTGGATACAGCAGCAGCGAATCCTTTCATCGAATTAACCGGCGATGCAGTCGTTTGCTTTTGCGCCATTCCCGCAACGCCCAGCATGACAAAAAACAGCATGGAGCAAAAAGCGAGCAACGCGAACGTACGTCCCGTTACTAGCAATTGTCTCATCCGTCTACTTTCTTTCCCGATATCCAGCAGCATGATTCTTCGTTTCATTGGCTTTGATACCTCCCGCTTCTTTGCACCAGTGGCTTTTGTTACTACTAAACTATGAGAGTAATAGAGTTCATAGAACCGCATGAATGTGAAAGATTCCTATGTAATAGAGTTTGCTTACTAGATTTCACTGGGGCGTTTCCGGCTTGCAAAAAAAAGAAACTGTCCTTCAAGGTCGATAACCTCGAGAGACAGCTCCGCAGTGAAGATATGAAAAGCTTGCGCTTAATGGGTGTACGCAGCTACATTGCTTGAATCAACGGCCTCGTGAAGCGAAGCGTTAAGTCCGCTGGCAATAATATTTGCAATATCCTCAATAAATTCGTCGATTTCCTTAGGTGTAACCAATAGATCATGACCGAGCGGGCTCAGCACCTCTCTAACTAGCTGCAAGCGCTCGTTTTCCTCCATCTGATTCACTAGGCCCATAATTTGATCGGAATTGGCGCTTTGCTGCTTAAAGTGGCTGCTCATCATTTCAAGTGTGTTATTGACAATCGTTGAGGCGTAAACAACAGTAGGAACGCCGATCGCAATAACGGGCACGCCTAAAATCTCCTGCGTCAGCCCTTTGCGTTTATTGCCGATGCCAGAGCCCGGATGAATGCCCGTATCCGCAATTTGGATCGTTGTATTGACCCGCTCTACCGCTTTCGAGGCAAGCGCATCTATGGCAATGACAAGATCCGGCTTCGTTTTCTCAACGATGCCGTGTACAATTTCGCTGGATTCGATTCCCGTAATGCCAAGCACTCCTGGCGCAACTGCGCTTACTGGCCGGTAGCCGGGCGCCACTTGGTCAGGCATAAGCTCAAAATAATGGCGCGTTACCATCACGTTCTCTACGACGATTGGTCCGAGCGCATCCGGCGTAACATTCCAGTTACCCAAACCGACAATGAGAACGCGCGCTGTTTTGCTGATGGACAATCGTTCAAGAAATGCTTCAAAGTGCTTGGCGAAATGTGTTGCAACGCGATCTTGAAGACCCGTATCGCCATTTCGCAGTCCTGGCACCTCGATGGTCACATAATTCCCCTGCATTTTTCCGATCGCCTGAGAGCCCTGTTCATTTTGAACTTGGAGCTGTGTAATGGTAATGCCGTCATCCTCTGTTGTTTCCGATTGAATACCTGGGATCGGCCCGCCGTTTGGCGCCTCTGCCATCTCCTTGGCCTCTAGCGCCAAATCGGTTCTAACATTGTATTTCTGCAGATCAAGCTCGTTCTCCACTGCTCATTCTCCCTTCATACGCATGTTCTAACGTTATTGTTTGCAGATGGTTTTATTTCATACTCTCCGTCACTTCTTCTCTCACAAAGAGGGCTGCTTTAACATGACTCTTCCTGCTATTGCTTTTTGGGCATCGGCATGATAATATATTTTAAGTTGTGTTGTCTAGGTTTATTATGTATATGAACCGTTGTAAACAGTTTAGGAGGTGAATTCCATGCCAAATATTAAATCCGCGATTAAACGCGTTAAAACAAGTGAAAAGCGTCGTGCTTTGAATGCATCCCAAAAATCCGCACTTCGTTCGGCCGTTAAATCTGCTGACCAAGCTATCGCTGGCACTGATGTAGATGCTGCTAAAGCAGCTCTTATCGCTGCAACGAAAAAATTGGACAAAGCAGCAACTAAAGGCCTGATTCATAAAAATGCGGCTTCCCGCAAAAAATCACGTCTTGCTAAAAGACTTAATGCCCTTTCGGCTCAAGCCTAAGCATGATACCCGCATAAACGGCTGACTTCGTCCTTCGGACGATGGAAGCGCGTTTATCATTGAAAAAAGCTCCACCGCTCTCTGAGCAGTGAAGCTTTTTTTGTATCTATAAACAAAAAAAACGGCTTTGGAGACAGCGCTACGCGCCCTTCTCCATGCCGAGTGAAAGTAAATACAGCTCTAAGCCTAATGTTTTGTCAATGGCGCCTGTTTTCATTTGATAATCCAGGTCTGCGAGCGAGGCAAGCAGCCTGCCAAGCCTTGCCACTTGAAACTTCCTGCTCTTCTCCGCTGCAAGCTTAACGGCATAAGGATGCAAGCCTAACTGACCGGCCATTTGCTGCGGTGAATATTGATGCTGCTCCAGCTCTTTAATTTGCAGCATAATTCTCAATTGTCTTGCGATAAGCGCAGCGATCTTGATTGGCTCTTCTCGTCGCACGAGAAGCTCTCTATACAATCGTATCGCATGATCAATACGCAGCTCTGCAATTGCGTCAACAAGAGCAAATACGTCCTCCTCGACGGTTGCAGCTGTAAGGAGCGATGCTGTTTCCACATCAATGGTGCCGCCTGTACCCGCATGCAAACAAAGCTTGTCCACCTCTTGCGACAGCTGCTGCATATTAGCTCCTGCACGAGAGAGCAGCAAATCTGCGGCATCTAACGAAAGCGTGCGCTTTTGCTCCGTTGCACGCTTGATCATCCACTGCTTGAGCTGTGCGGCATCCAGTTCAGGGAAAGGGACTAGCGAATTGCGTTCCTTTAATGTCTTAACGAGCTTTCGTCTCTCGTCCAGCTTCTCCGCATTTACGGAAATAACGATGATCGACGACTCTGATGGATACTCCATGTACTGAATAAGCTTCTCAGGGCGATGCTCAAGCTTGCCCCCTTCTTTGCCTCCAGCACAAAGCACGGTTGCATCCCTAATCAGAATAAGCTTGCGCTGCACGAAAAACGGAGATGTCTCTGCTTCAAGAACAGCTTCATCAATCGAGGTTTCAGCCGTATCAAACTTAACGATGCCGAGCTCGCGTTCCTCAGCTGTAAACATCGCTTCTGTCAGGATGTTTATAAACTGCTGCAATCGGTAACGATCTTTGCCATACAGCACATAGATTGGTCGAAAGCGGCCGCCCTTTATTTCCTTTAATGCTTCCTTCGCATCCATACCTTCACCTCGTCACCAGTAAATTCATTTAAACGGCAACAAAGGGATGAGCCGTTTCTAGGCTTCATCCCTTTGCCGAACATCTATATAAACATTCGCAGGCAGGCCCATGGTGCCGCCCTGCGGATGGTCATACGACGCTATGGCTTCATCGCAGACACTCTCGTTGCTAATAATATACGCATTAGCGGATGAATGTGTGCGAAATATTCAAATAAAAAACAGCTGACAAAAGTTTTTACTAATCGTTTGTATCAATGAGCTGCCTTCTGCTCAGTAAGAGTAGCCACGTCAATGACATACTTCTCGATAGCGCCGTTCTCCACTTGAACCTCATAGGTCAGCTTCGAGCTGTCCTCTGACCAGCTCAAATTCGCCAGCTTGCCGTTTTTGCGCGGCGATTCAAACAGAAGAGACTGATCTGACTTGTCAATCAATTTGACGCTAAAGTCAGCCATTTCCCCGCTAAATTTGCTATCGGGAGAAATAACAGCAGAATCTGTGGATGTGAAGCCGAAGCTTGGTTTGTCTTGTTTGCTGTTGGAACCCTCTGACGAATTCGATTCGCCGCCTCCAGCACCGCCGTTCGTATTATTGTCCGGCTCAACAGCGATAGAAGGAGAACTTTTGCCTGTATCTGAACTGTCGCCATTCGAACTGCTGCCATCTGAACTGCCACCATTGGAACTGCCTGCATCTGAATCCGAGTTTCCAGCGGATGTTGAACGTTGCCCTTTTAATTCATTTTGAAACTGGTTGATCGATTCCTCTTCCTGAATACCCTGTTTCTTTATTGCTTCCGTGCTTACATCCGATGATGCTGCCTTGTCTTCGGTTTTTGCTTTTAAAGAAAGCTCTTGAGGCGCTTCGCCCGCCATATCGGCCGCAGCGTTACTCGATTCATTAGCAACTAATTGAGAAGCACTGCTTAAGTCTGGCGCTGATCCAGGCTTATACGTAACAAGAAACAGCCCTGCGACGATTCCCGCTGCGATTACGCCGCTCATGATGCGAATGGACGGCCAACGTCGTTCGTGCTTCGCACGGCGAGGCAGTGATTCTATTGATTTTACGGCAGGAACCGGCTCAGCATTAGGCTCAGACTGTCCAAAGAGCTCAAGACGCTCCAATTGCGGCATAATGGCATCAACTAAGCTGTAGCTCGGTATAACTTTGGGTAAACTGGTAAGCTCGGCGGATAACAGCTGTAGCCGCTCGAACATAGCTGCACAGTCCGGACACTGTCTAGTATGGCTCATCAAGACTTCTTTCTCGCTTTCATCGAGATCGTCGTCTAGCTGTCTTTGCATTAATTCCATCACCTCTTGACAATTCATCCCCGGACACCACCTTTCTGATAATCATGGAGTAACGACTGCAGCTGTTGCCTAGCTCTGAACAAATAAGATTTTACTGTGTTAAGCGGCAGATCAAGCGAATCTGCAATTTCATTGTAAGAGAAATCCTGTAAATACCGAAGGACGACAACCGCACGATGATGCTCAGGAAGCTTGTCGATAGCGGCTTGAATGTCTTTAACAGCATAAGCCGACATTACCTCGTCCTCCACATTCTGTTTCTCGTGGAATACCATGTCATGCTCATCTATTGAGACGGTCGGTTTATTTCTCCGAAACTTATCAATGCAAATGTTTGTTACAATACGTTGAATCCACGTTTTAAACTGCGCTTTTTCCTCGTACGAGCCTATTTTCGTGTAGATGCGAATGAGCGCTTCCTGCGCTGCATCGAGGGCATCCTGTTCGTTATTTAATATATAATAGGCTGTCCGATAAACATGCGTTTCAATCTCTCGCAATAGAGTAATTAAAGCGTCGCGATCTCCCGACTGAGCGGCTCTTATAAGCTCCGGCTCCACCACGAAGGATCCCCCTCTCTTGCAACCATTCTGACGAACTGGTTGCGGTAAAAGTTGCAGATTAGTCAGAAAAATGACTATATTTTTTTTAGTAACAATTGCCATTGGAAACCATTGTCCCCTGGTGGGACCGAATACGATTCGTTTTGCTAGTAAACATCTATTGAATAAAAAAAGCATGTTCTTCGTTTAAGAAGAAATAAAAACGAAATAAACTCCACATCAAAGGATACCAAATTTCTAGTACCTCGTATATAGAAACTGATCGAATACCACGTTTAGGCAGAAGTCCTTTGATCTATTTCTTATAAACCTATTCCAAAAGCACCTATACGGACGAATTAAAATCCATTAAAGCATCTAGATTTTTTCTGTTGAATTAATGCTTTTTGTACATATACAATCCTTTGTCCGTTATGGTGAAACGAATCTCGCCGTCCTTGTCCGTCCGCCAAATAGCCGTGCCTGCATCTGCAAGTCTGGACAGAACGTCAGGATGCGGATGTCCATAGCTATTAAATGCCCCTACTGATGTTACGGAACCTTCAGGTCTCCAATAATCCAACCACTCCTTGCTCGTCGAAAAACGACTGCCATGATGGGCAGCCTTCATAATCGAGATTGAGGGCCGCTCGGCAGCCAAATTAATGCTCTTCTGTTCATTACGAATAATTGTGCGCTCCGTTACGGAATTTATATCGCCAGAGAATAAGAAGGTCGAATGGTATAAGCGTACGGTCATTACTAGACTGCTCTCATTCTGCTCCTCAAGCGGTTGAACTTCAGAATCTGTATTCGCCAGCGGCCACAAAACGTTGATCGTAGTTTCGTGATCGAGCTGATATTCCAAGCCAGCATTCACGCCATACATCGGTATTTGCAGCGCCAGCGCCTTCCTAAGCAGCTTCTGCGCATCATCCGCTTCCTTAACGGTACCGTTCCACCATATGCTGCGAACGGGAATGGTGTCCAAAACCGCTTGTAAGCCGCGGATATGATCGCTGTCCAAATGCGAGATGACGAGAATATCGATCTCCCTTACGCCTCTTTTCATTAATAGAGGGACAAGCAGCTTCTGACCAATCTCAAATGGGTCGCTGCGCTCCCTCCATTCCTCGCCCTCCTTGCGAAAGGATAACGTCCCCCCGCCATCGATCAAAATTTGTTTACCGCTAGCCGTTCGGATATGTATGGCATCGCCTTGTCCGACATCAATAAAGCTTACGGAAGCATTATGGTTGAATGCATCCGGCTTATACGCATAGACGAGCAGACTAAATGCAAGGAACATAAGGGAAAATAATGCTGTCTTAACCCCTCTATTATTAGGTGAAGGCGTCCTGTATGCAGAAACACCACCAATCGGCGCTGTTTCTTCAAATGCCGCAGCTGCATCGGCACGCGAATCAGCAAATATCCCTGTCCAAACGCTGACGACATGAAATAAAGCGCCAAGCAGCAGCAGCCAAGCCGCTACCCACCAGAGCGGCGGGGTAGCCCAAATCGTTCGAAGCGAATCGACCCCAGATAACCGCTCGACAAGCGCAAACGTCCAATCATTCGCATATTGCGAGGCATAGGCGAGCAGTTTGCCTCCTGCCTCCCAAGGAATCCCTAACAAGAGCGTGGCAGCTCCAAGCGGCATAACAATAAAGCTTATAAACGGAACGAGCACAAAATTAGCTATCATTGATAAAGCGTGAAATTGATTGAAATAATAGATCGTGAGCGGAAAGGAAACGAGCTGGGCAACGAGAGTAACAGCAGCCAAATCCAGCAGCGACTTCCCCCTTTGCCATTGCGGCATCGCATGACGTATCGGCTTTACGCCAACGATCAAGCCGATCGTCACAATAAACGATAGTTGAAAGCTTACATTTTCGAGTAAAAATGGATCGAACACAAGCATAAGCACTGCGGCGGCAGCGAGCAGATGCAGGCCGTCCTTCAGCTTTCCGATGCGCGCAGCAAGCAATGCCAAGACCGACATAAGACCGGCTCTAATGACGGAAGGGGAAGCGCCTGCAAGCAGCACATACAGGGGAACGGAAAGCATGAGAATGAGCAGCATTCTCTCGCGGCTTATCCGTGCCGCCCGAAGCAAGCCGCCGAGCGCGTAAATAAAAACCGCGACGTGAAGGCCCGAAATTGCAAGTATATGCGTAAGGCCAAGCCGCGAAAACTGCTGGAACTGCTCGGGGTCGAGGTCCTCGCGGATTCCGAGGACGAGACCTTTCATGTACCCGGACTGCGCGGACGGGTACAGCACGTCCATATAGGATTGATTTTCTAAGCTTAATCAAAATATCTATTCAGCCCTTTATTTTTCTAGAATTCCTTTGTGCTATATGTCTAAGCAATTGAGTATAATCTAGGCGTTTTAATGCGATTATAACGCGTTATGTGGGAAAGATGTGGGTGTGGGTATATTGTTACACATATTTCCCACAGATCAGTCACCAATACCTTTGCTTAGTTTAATGCCGTCATGTATCCCACGGATAATCATACTCACGTGATCCTCGATCATTATATCCAACGTGATGCATACGTCTTCTGGAAGGCCGCTCGATTTTTTTAAGCTTCATTATAATAGCTCCCGAATCTGAGCTTAGGTGTCCACTTCATTTATAGCCTTGTAACATACTTTACTCTCACTTAATTGCTGGCTGTAGACATTTCATTAGCATGGCTTGTTGGGGTTTAACCCCAGCAGGCTTTTTATTTTCCATGTATACCCGCTTGATAAAAGAACGTACGTTCGCATATAATATGAACATCAATTATAAGGACGGTGTTCTTATGAATGCTGGATCACGTAAGAAACTTGAAGGTAACGGCATGTGGGAAAGTAGCCGGATGATGTTGCCTGAACATAAGGTCGCATTAAATGACTGGGATAAAGAAAGCCAAAAACGTACGCGGATCCAACTTGACGAACAAGAATGGGAAGACGTTTCACGAGCTGTAGCGGAATCGATGCAGCGGAGAGAGCCAATCAAGCTTAAGATGTTTCATGAATCCGAGGAACTTGAGGTTAACGGCATCGTTGATCGAGTGGATCAGTTAAAAGGCCGCTTCATGGTAGACGGCGAATGGTTTGCTATTCAGGATATCGAGGGTGCCCAGCTTGAGCATTGATCGACAAAAGCTAATCGAACACCTGGAGCTAAATGCCGAGGATTTACGCCTGAAGATTGAGAGGTTTGACGAAGCGAAAGGAATCGACAGCGGGATGATCCTTATGTGGCTTGCGAAGAAAATTATGCTGACTCACTTACTTGATGATTTGTATAATGGAAAATTTGATGAAGAAAAGGTGCTTAGCGAATCTTAAACTCGCAAGCGGCTTTCAAATTTATAGACAATTTGTCGAGTATAATAAATCAGATTCGGGTAACTATAATTCAGAAACTAGTTTAAGGAGGAATTGATTATGGAAACACAAGTAAATAATAACCTCTCACCTGAATTATTGGCTAATGATTTCAAAGGAATGACGGCTCCAATTAATAACATTCCTAGCGGATCCTCTTTACACGCAGTATTGTCCGCAACAAAAGGGTGTATAGTCAACTATACATTTGTAGGTGACCAAGAAAAAATGTTTATAAATAAAGTTGTGCCGCAGGATAACCTTGGAAGTGAAATATGGGTATATGTCTTCAATGACAGTGGTGTTCTAGCATCCGCAACAGTAACTGCGTGGGAGCTACCTTACTTCGGTTAAAACCAAGCCGCTTAGCGAATCTTAAACTCGCAAGCGGCTTCTTCTTTATAAAAGCAAAAAGAGCCGCAGGCGTTCTTCGCCATGCGACTCTTTGACCGATGCTTTCGGATTTGTAATTAATATACAACAATCCACTATTTTTGACAATACAGAACAGAAGTTTGATTTACTGCTCCTTCTGGCCGCTCACCTTGCGCAGCTCATTAGCCAGGCGGTTATATTCCTTCCGTGATGCCGCATTTTCAACTACCCCATACCCAGCCTTCAAAAATTCGATGATCTTATTTGCATCTGCAACTTTCATCATTGGCTCTTTCTCCTTTGACGGCACCTTAATCGGCTCCGCGACTTTATAATAATCCTGCAAATATTTCGTTGGCTCAACGACTCCCGCCTCCGTGGCCGTCCAGCCGAACGACGGCGTGGCAGCCTTGCGAATCTCATAATGTAAATGGTTGCCCGTGCTAGCGCCCGTGGTGCCTTGCCTGCCGATCATCTGCCCGCGTTCTACCGTTTCTCCTACCTTAACGACAGCAGCGCTGAGATGGGCATACAGGTGCAGATAACCCTTGTTGTCCTTGATCGCTACGACAATACCCATCTCTGCAGGTATGCCGCTGCCGGCTACGCCTTGTTTGGCATGCGTGACTGTGCCGGCTACGAAGGCGTAAAGCGGGCCATTACCAGGCGTGACCACAAGATCCACGCCGCGGTGAAACTTGTTAACGTGCAAAATGGGATGCATGCGCACCCCAAATGGACTGGTTAGCCGATATGATGGATCGTAGCTCCAATTAGACATCTTTGCCAGCCTCCTCTGTTACACCGCCACGCTGTGCAGCCCTCTCGATCTTCTTATCAAGTTCAGAGCCCACCCACTTCAAAACAGCCTCAAGAACATTAATCGGCAGCCAGTCGCCCCAACCAGCTCGAATGGCGTTTGCGATCATCGACTTAATGATATGGTAGAGTAGCCCCGCAGTCAGCGCGCCAAACAAGATACCTGGCAAGTTAAATACGAGATCAAGAAAATGCCCACCGGCTGGAAGCATCAGCATGAAGAATGAACGGAATATGCCATCGATCCCATAATGGCTGGCATAGCTCCTATCCTTCGTGGCCGCCCTAATTCCACTGAGCCAATCCATTACAATAAAGAAAGTTAGTGCGATCATTGACGTTAGCACTGCTTCACCTGCTCCGTATAAAAATTCAAATATTGGTACGAATATAGCTCCAATTGTTGTCCAAATCCCTTGTCCTTTGGTCACTCTGACCGCCTCCTCAAAATAAATAGCCCCGCCGAAGCGGAGCTATTGGTTAATTTTATCTGCTGCATCTTTAGCAATCTCATTGCGCTTACGCGTTAGAACCTCAATCTTTTCGCGCTTTTCTCTGCTGGATATTTTGCTATCGCGTTCAATCTCGCGAATCTGCTTACTCAAGTCGCCAATTGAGCCTGTAGCACTCTCAAGCTGCTTCAGCTTCTTATTCTCGGCAAACGGTGTTTTGTTCAGCTTACTGGACTCTTTTTCCCTGCTCAAACGATCTTTCTCCTTGTAAACAGCATCCATCGACTTGCCACTGATCAGGGGGTCAACCGTAAATGCTCGAACAAGCGGCTGTTGCTCCAGTCGTTTCTCTGGTGCGTTCGGCCTGTCAGTCAGTCCGGATCTGCCTAGGATTAGATCGATGGCATCCGTTGCATAGGAGCCAAGACCGGCGGTGTACCCCCGTAGCGTATTGTCCATGACTCGCGGCGATGCTAGGTTTTTGAACGGTCCTTTTTCCTGCGTGACAAACTCAGCGACTCGGGCCAACCCCCGCGCCAGCTCCGATGTGCGGACCGGGTCGTACTGATCACGCCGCTTAAGCCCTTGCTCTCGCTGCGGCACAATATCGGACTCCATAAAATGCGAATATCCGGACATCGCCTCCAGCATCGGCATGAGCGCCGTAATCTGATACGGTAGCGACCCACTGGATAGTGAGCGCGACAAGTAGCCGTCCAGTGCCTTCGGATCCTTATCTCGTACAAAGTCCATCGCACGCTCTGGCAGATTCGCAAACACCGGCGCCAAGTCAAATGGTTTCGGCAGCCTGGCCACCACATCCGTCCCCGGTACGGCAATCAACCAAAACGAATCCCGCATCCAATTCGGAGCTTCAGAAATAGTACGCTTCTGGGTGTCATTGGCCAGCAGAGCGTTAACTGCATAAGCGGCAATTGTCGGTGCCGTGATGGCGGCAAATGCTCTTGCGCTCGAGCGAACTGGATGCTCTTTAAATGTGCGGTATAGCTTTGATTTACCTTGGATATTCGCGTTCAGGAAAGCGACCACCTTGTTCGCCTGGCGTACACTTCCTCCTGACCTCGCAAAGTCCATCAGATCCCTAGAGCGGTATGCAGCCTCCTGCGGACTTGCCCCTTTCCGGAGTGCCGCTCTATACTCACCAACCTTCGTGGCAGACTCTGTTACATCTGTGATGTAGCGTAGCATTCTGATTAAACTACGACCCGACACCACGTTAACAAACTGCTTGGAAGCCGGCTCTTTGAACACCTTCTCCAAGGCTTTGCGGTGTGTCACTCGATCCATGGAGAGAATATTGCCGTAAGCGCCCAGGTTATCGATCCAATCTTTGTATAGCGGACCTTTCTTGATGGTTTGGACTAATCCTGCTGTAAAATCGGTCACAGGGTTAAATCCAGAATCACTGTTGACGAAAGCAGCCACGATATCACGCATTGGGTTACGCAAAGAGAACTCCGGCGTTAGTGTCGCGCCGGCACGAAGCAGCGACGTAGGCATGGACAATCCGTTGATAAAAGCATTGGCCGTTTCTTTCTCCATCTGCATCAGCGCCTTGTATACCTCTGGCTCTACTTCATACGGGACGTTCTCGCCATCTACTTTCACATTCACAACATTCTTGCGGCCAACAAGCTCCCCGTCGTCTAACTTGCGAACAAACTGGCCAGCCTCGTCCAGATCAGCAAGCTTGGCCAGCTGCGTCCCGATCTTATTACGCTCCACAGCCGAAATGGATTGGAACACGTTTTTAACCAAGTTCTCCAGTGGGTCAACGACTTTACGTTCCGAACCGGTTAGCGACTTGATCGGCGTGGCCACGTTTGTTAGTGCCTTAGAAATGCCTGTGCCGAATTCGACTTTATCGTCGTCAAAAGCCCTAAACAACGGCACATAGTTTTTCCAGCGCTCGCCCAGCGTCTCCGCGAGCTGCTTGCTGACAACTCCGCTGTCCACGAGCTCCTGCATCATGTCCTTGCTCACCTGGATAAGTGCCTGCTGCGCGGCGTCCATTTCAGGTGACTTGTATTTCGCAAGTACCTCGTCGATCTCTTTATTCGTAAAGCCCGACTTGTATCCTGCGGAATTCACGTCCTGTGCATGCTTGGCCAACGCATACTCGCCCAGCTCATCCGTTGTGTGACCAGCCTTTTTCGCCATGTCGGCCAACGCTTTAATACGCGATTCAACGACTTGATATGCTCGCTCTGGAACGCCTCTATACAGGCGCGCTGTCTTATACAAGCTATCTTCGGCACTCGCAACGCTGCCGGTGACGCGCCGCTCCAGATCCTCAAGCGGGGCCATATCGTCAACAAGCTGTGTTCGCCAGCGTGCCATCCTCTCGCTAAGCGGCGGCTTTTTCTTCGCTTTTGCATCCCGACTGATCTTATCGGCGAAAGAATCCGCATCACCTTTACCGCTGTTGTTGAAGTTCTCTGCACGCAGCCCTTCCTCGCTGGCCAAACGCTCCTGCTTACGGAGCTCTTCCTTAGTCCGCCTGAAGATCTTATCTGCGTTTGGACGTATCGATTCGCCGAACTCTTTCACAAGCTCCTCCGTGAAGTCAGCAGCCTTTATCGTTCCTTTGCCGAGCTTCGCCGCCATAATGATGGAATGATCGGCCCACTCATCGAGAGGGTTAGCGGAAAGTCGGTTACGTTTGCCTGCAATGCGTTTGCGTGCCGCTGCTTCCTGCTCATCGAGATAGGTATAAACTCGATCACGAATCCGCGGCTTATTAACGGCCTGCAGGATCTCGTCGACCTCTTCCTCAGGTGTGGCCGCTTTAGCTTTGAGGTTGTCGACTTCCTCTGTAATATCAATGCGCTTGTGATTGAGCCTCTCGCCAGCTTGATCTAGTCGACTCTTCGGCTTATCAGCTTCAGGAGCCCTACCGACGCGTTCAACTGGTGCAACTGCCTGAGAAACCGGACCATCTTTACGCGAACGAAGCAGTTTAGCCGCTTCTTTTACTCTTGGGATCGTTTGAGGTTTACGCTTTTCAAAGCGGCTTACAGCTTTTTCCGCTCGGCCCCCTTCCCAATTCTGAGGGTCCAATAAAATAAGGACACGGTGGGCTTCATTGCCCGTCCTGTGTCCTCCTGTATGGGTTAACCCGTCATAACCTGCCTGCTTAAGATTAATAGCGAGCTCCTGAAAGTCTTCGACAAACTCATTTGTCGGGAGCTCTGCTTCATGAGAAAAATCCTCGACTTCCTTTCGGAGCTTTTGAATAATCTGTTCGACTGTTGAACCATTATTAATTTCCGTTTCGATTAGCTGAGTAAAATGGTTCGGCTCTTCAAAATGGTAATTAAATGAATGATCAAGCGACTTTACCGACTTCCCTAAAGCTGCAGCCACATCTGGCGTGGCTGGTCTCTCCAAATCGATGACGCGATCGATATCCACGTTTGATTCATAAGTGGTCGGTTTCCCGTTTTTCCTGCCTCTGCTTTTGGCGTAACCTTTTGCGATATTCGGATTGTCTGTCAGGTAAACACCTTGCCCGAACAAGGATTCATGGCTGCCTACAAAAGGGTTAAGAGTATCAGCGGTTAAGGAGTCAGTCCCTGTGCCGTGATACCACTTCTTTGTGTTGTAGACTTGTGCAATGCTCTCCGGCGTCGTCTCGTCATATCCTTTCGATCTAAGCAGTTCATCCAGCACAACTGGCTCTTTTGTTTGCTGAGCAACGCCTTTTCCAACTCCTCGAGCCGGTTGACGTAAGGAGCTTTTGGTAGGAGAAGGCAAGCCAAACGTATATTCTGGCGTGATTGTCTCTATGCTCTCTGCCGTGTTGACGTTCCCTCTTTGGCGAGGAGCTGGCAAAGCTAAAGGCTCTGCGCTTTGTGCGACCGGTTGTGCAATTGGCTGTACATTTCGGTCAGGCCGTAGCCGCCTGATGCCAGCCCCGATACCAGCGATCGCTACGTCACCGACTCCGCCAAGTACTGCACCAATTCCTATGTTACGAGCCAACTCGCCTGCATCCGTCTCACCACGAACACCACTGATCACGCCGCCCTGAATGGCTCCAGCTGTTGCGCCCTCTACGGCGCGCTGTGCAATACCTCTGCCTCGTTTTAGGTTCTGTACTGCTTTGCTTAAACCTAACGCTTTACCCACCTGATACGGTGCAGAGACAAGCCCCTGACTTATATTACTTGGGTTGGTTACCGCACCCGCCAGCATGCCCGCGACTTCTGCAGGCTTGCTGATTATCGCAGGACCGCTAGAAGGAGCTGTATCCGTTTCAACGTTTAGCGCACTGCCTGCGCCGCGCTGAAAGTCACTTAAGCCAGGAATGTATGCCTGCGCGTAATCGATAGCGGTCGCCGGGATCTCGGATACTTTCGCCAATCCCTCATAACCAGGAACGACATTTGCTGCACGCTGATCCTTCTGGTTCAGGAGCCACTCTTTCCGAGACATCGGGATATCTGGTTGATACTGCCATTCTTGTTTCGCCTCTATACCGCTAAGCTCGGACAGTACCGGGCTCAACTGTGCTTGAACAGGAGGAAATAGCTGATCCCTTTGCGTCTGAATATCCACAAAGGACTGAGGAATTTGAGCAGGTTTTGCAACGACTGAAGGCGTGCTTACAGGTGCAGGAGCCGGTGCAAATCGATCCCTGACGATATCCGCTTGCTTGAATGGATCGAACAGTTCTGGAGCCATTGCGCGAACAGCAGGATCGATGCCTGCTCTTACCTGTGCAATTTCCTCCGGCGGTTTTAAACGATCCTTTCTGCTTAAGGAACTGGATACGGATGCCTCCGGCTGAGAGTACATGCCGCTCAATACACGTTGTTTAGCGGCTTCACCTTGCATAAGCCTATCTCGTCTAGACACCCTATCCCCTCCAATTCTTCATGACTTTTGTGACGTAATTCTGTGTCTCTTTTGGTGCATGTGCAGCGATTACAGACCAGTTTGAACCGTATTTCTTAATTGCCTTGTCGAGATTACCCGGCCCCCAGTTATAGGCGGCTAGAGCGAGCTGCGGATTGTTGTACTTGTTCAGCATCTGGCCGATGTATTTCGTGCCGGCATTAACGTTCTGAGCCGCATTGTTTACGTCTTTGACGCCCAAGCTCCTCGCCGTACCCGGCATGAGTTGCATGAGGCCACCAGCTCCTGCGCTTGATTTCGCAGTCTCTTTCCATCCACTCTCCTGCTGAATAATAGCAGCCACTAGTCCGGAATCTACATCGTACTGAGAGGCTGCAGCGTTTACGACGTTCCGGTAATTCGCAGGAATCTTAACGGAACTCACGGCTTTCCCGCCTGTAGGTATTTATCATCTAGACTTTTAATCTGATCCGGCGTGAAGCCGATCGCAGCTAAAGCTTGATCTTCTTGAACTGTTGGCAAGCCTGCACCTATGATCTGCATGTACATTTGCTCACGTGAAGCGGCATCCGCAGGCAGTACGCCGCTGACGTCTTCGAAGTTTTTACGGACGTTGTTCACGACATCGTTAGCGGACATACCGGCATACTTTTCGCCCTGGCTAGCAGCTACAGCAAGCTCTGCATCAAGACCCGCCCATTTATAAGCGCTGCTGTCTTCAAATTCGGTTTGATTGAGCGTTTGGTTCGCCCAAGCGATCGCATTTTGGATGCCGTCCTGCTCCTTAATTCGGTCAAACTCGCTCTGCCAGCGCTGATCCGCTACCTTGTCTCGACCTGCCGTATAGTTAAACGCTCTGTCGCTCTCCTGTACACCGCGCTCATAGTTACGATCTGACTCCAGAACGCTACGGTCATAATTCCGCTGATCAGTAGTTTGGCTATGATCCTGTGCTTGCTTTGCCATCGTGGAAACACCAGCTTGCCCCAGGTTTCCACGAGCGGCGTTCAGGTTAACGTTTGAGCCAAACAACGACGGATCCACGCCCATGCCGCTCAGCTTTGCTCGAATACCATCAGCTTGCTTGCTGAGAGCCGCTCTTGTTTCTCTCGTAATGCCTGTTGCTTCCGCTTGTGACTTCAAATCAAATAGCCCATCAAGCAGTGACCGCGCTTGAGGCGACATGTACTGTCCGGTCAGCTCAGCTTCTGTTGTTGCTTCGGTAAAGCCTTGATTGCGCAAAGCACTTGCTTGGCCAAGCAAATTACCCGCATTGGCTATGCGGTCTTGGAACTGGCCATAAGCCTGCTGGCGGTACTCAGGGATATAAGCGGCAGCCTCTTGCTCTGCACGTTGCTGAATCTGTCCGAGCTGGCTCGTCATGACTGAGCTGCCGAATACCCCCTTCTCGTTTGCAGCTTCCATGGCGTTCTTCGTCGCATCGCCTGCCCGTAGTGACGCGAGCTGCCGTTGCGCCTGGTACGCTGGATCCGTCTCAGGATCGTACGTGAACTGCTGTTGCATCAACTTTTCCAGATTCGCGAATTGCTCGTTCTGCTTGGCCTGCCAGTCCGCATACTGTGGTGTCGCGAAGGTTGACGCGGCGGCAGGAGCTGGCGGCGCAGGTATAGCAGCTGGCGGTTTGGGCGCGGCTTGCACTGGTGCTGGCGCTTGCTGTACAGAGGCAGCAGGCTTCGGCGCGGGAACCGGCTTATACGAACTTTGAGCCAGCTGGGACTTTGCCCAAGACTGTTGACCCGTATTCGCACTCCCTCCTGTTGCCGTTTTACCTGCTGCCAGATTCGACAGATATTTGTGTTGATTTTGGTCTATCGCACTTTTCGGCTTCGCGGCTTTATATGGATCAGGTACTGCCATGGTTAGTCCTCCTTTCGGGAATAAAAAAGAGCCGTCCAGTGGACGACCCTTGTGGTTATTGCAATGCCGCTATTTCAGCCTCGATCGCTGCGATCTCGACCTCAATGTCTGCGATTCGCTTTTCATTTGTTGCGATGCCGGCGTTGTTTGTTTCAATTGTGTGCTTGAATGTTGATTTAGCCCACTCTTGAGCAATTTTATCCATATCCGCATGAGCCTTTGTATTTTCGGCTTTCATGTTTTGGATGGCCGTTGTAAATCTCTCTTTATCAGCAAATAGTTTATTTTTCTTTTGATTTAGTGATGCTATTTTCTCAAGCCTCAGTGTCTCATTATCATCAGTTAATAAAGGTTCTATTGTAATCACTCCCTTTGCATAAGATGCTGACGCGCCTAGTGCCTCTGCAATGTCACGAACTGGTGCGTAGCTTTTACCTTCGCTTATCACAGCATTACTAAGCTGCTTGCCGCTAATCAGAACCTTCGCCTCACCGTCGATTTTCTTGCCAATCTTCGATATACTGTCTGCCAAAACTTGTCCCGAAGCCATAAGCAGCGCCCCTGCCACAAATGCGATTACCACTTTTTTCATGCTATCCCTCCGTGCGCCATTTTCTGACATTATATCAGTTACGTTTGTGTATGGCTATGACTAGAAGCAGGAGACCAAACGGCGTGTCCTATGATGTTATTAGAGGCGTCTACAAGCGCTACACGAGCGCCTGCGCTGATTCCGTGATTGTGCGATCCCGATAAACTTGTGGATACTCCTGATTCTGCTTTTGCATCTATTGCTTGTTGCAGGGTTTCCGTATCAAGAGTAGACAGAATAGATGCCCAAGACGGGAAAACTGCATTCCCCGAAGAACCAGGCTTAATAGAAACATTTGAACTTGATCCAGTAGCCTCTATTGACATGTCCCCTGTTGATCCGATCGACAACTTTCCAAACGCGCCAATAGAGAGAAGGTCATTCAGCAACGCAACCCTCGCCGTATTCGTATCATTTTCGAAGTACAGCAATGGATCTCCGGCATCATTAGCTAAAATCTTAATGAACTTCGCCATCGTGGCATAGGCTGCGAACAAATCTCCAACAGACGACATTTCCGCTCTTGGATACGTCCCATTTGCAGTAGCTATATACGATCCGAAAATACTAACTGACTCAATGAGTCCGGCGATAATATGTCCTAGATTAGCTGTAATCGCAGACAACTCGTCTACGTCTATTTTGTCAGCTTTAACCGCACCAGCTGCAAGGGTTTCGGTTATGATTGCCCCTGCCTTTATGACCTCAGCAGTAAGTGATTTAGCTATGATATTTTCTACATCAATGTGTTCTTGGAGATACCGAAATTGCTTCTGGAGTAATGCAAATGCTTCGCTTGCTTCCCTTAAGCTTTTGAAGTCCTCTGTAATCACATGTATATTTTGTGCTGGCATGTCTTACCTCCTCATTGGCAGTTCACGCAACTGCCTTGTAATCTCGTGGATCGTAACCTGTCCTGTTGCAACCAGCTTAAGCCGAACGGCGTTCGCCGCTGCAATGCTGTTCGTCGGAATCAGGATCTCTTTATTCTGAATGCCTGTAACGCTTGTAATTGGCGCCAGCGCAGTCCAATTCTCGCCGGATGCTTCGCCGCTAATAGAGATTTGAAGCGAGCTCCCGGCAGCGAGTGAAGCGACAACCCAAATGCGGAACCAGTGTTGCTTACGTGCGATGCTGTCAGCCGTCATCGCCTTGGTTATTGCAGTCGCTGTAATGGCTGCCCCCGCGTCAGTCGTTCCACCAAGCAGGAGCACACGGCCTGAAGCGTCACCAAAATACATCTTGTCGCCGATCCGCTTCATCTGTGTAACCGCAATGCCATCCCATGTGTACCAGGCTTGATGGATCGGATCGAACTGCAGGATTCGGTTGTTCTGAACTGAGCTGCCTAGCGGGATGCCGAAATACAGATATTCGCCATCATTGCCAGCTACACACTTTGCGAGCTGTGCTTTGTTTCCACCGTTCACGAACTGCTGTACCGGCACGGACCACTCACGCCGAGGACGTATGCCGCCTGAGTAGCGGTATATACCGTCCCGACCGATGAAGGGCAGCGTCTCATCATAAGCGACAATCGCCTTGTTCCCGGTGGCGCCTATGTCCGTAGCAATCTCATCCATCGAATAGCTTTGCGGACCCTTGCCATATAGCTCGAAAGTAGAGGACGGCTTGAACACCGTAACATGTCCGTTGCCAGCGTTAAGCCCGTTGATCGTCTCACCGTCTGCCGTATTCACAGGCAGCTCGCCTGCATCGTCCACAGTCGTCCAGTCATCCGCTTCACTAAGCGCGGAATAGCGGACAGTATTCTCGACCGCACAATAGAGCCGGTTGGCTTGGGTCGTAATATAGTTACCGTTTGCCGGCGCATTAGCCAGGTTCTGAACGGTTGATCCATCATATCGCTTGATTGGGTCCACACCATTAGAGCCGATTAAATTAATTGTGGCTAGATTGCCTTTGAAATTACAAAAGGACCATTCAGCTGAGGTATTAAGCCCCGAGGCTAACGTGGTCCATGTCGATCCGTCATATTTGCGCCAGGTTCCATCATTGAATACCGCATGCAACTCTTGATCCTTCCATGCTCCAAAGCCAAGTACGGACGTACCAAATGTACCAGCTACCGAGTAGCCTGGACGAGTCGAGATGCCTGGATACCTGTCAGGTCCGAAGTTGATCAACTCCGTGAACAGGTTGTCTGGCAGGTTGAAGCCTTCATCATCCGGCTTGTACACTCCGTCGAACTGCCTGATTGGTATCGGATCGGATACTCCTCTGATTGTGCCCCAGTGAGCCATTATTGGTCCTCCTTTCTATGCATAAAAAAGAGCACCTCAAGGGGTGCTAACTTCCTATGAACTCCTCGCTGCGTTGTAGAACTATATTCCTAAACTTATCCATTTCTGATAGAATGAAAGTTGCTTAAGCTTATACCCAATTTTAGGAGGATGAAGTTAAATGAGTGACGATGAAAAATTAACAGGTAAAGAAAAAATCGAAATAGCTGTGAAAACAGGCCTGCAGTTAGTACCGTACATTGGAGGGTCACTGTCTACCCTCTACTTTGAGGCCAAACAAGAACGACGTTTTAAAAGACTAGAATCTTTCTACGAAGAGTTCTCCGAAGTGGTTAATCGTTCCGGCGTTCAGTTGCCCCCTGTAACTGACCATAACCAGGATGATCTCTTCTCAATAATCGAAGAACTGAACGAAAAAATTGAGAAAGAGAACTCACAAATAAAACGAGATCACTTCAAGAAGTATCTGCTAACCACATTAGCACAACCTGGACGGCACCCATTTGACGAACAACGTTTTTTTCTTGATGCCTTAGCAGGCATGACACTACTAGAGTGTGAATTATTGGCCTACTTACATAGCAACAATCCAAATCGTATTGTTGTCGGTTTGATTCAGAAGCCCGGAATCGAGCAGTACGCGATCGTCGGTGCAATAGGCCGCTTAAAAACCTATGGCTTTATTAGTTCCATTACTGGAAGCATCTCAATAGGTGGCGGAATTGATAATACTTTAAGTGAGACCGCAGCTACCACGCCATTTGGCAGAAAGTTCATTTCTTATTGTTTGGCCTAATATAGCGTAAAACAGAGAAACAAATTATTATGAAAGCCGCCCATTCCACCCAGTGCTTAATTAAATGTTGGATAGGCGTAAGATTCACCAAGTCAGTAAAGAAGGCCATTTTTACCCCTCACTTCCATTGAGGCCGAGTCCTGTACACAGGACTCGGCCTCTTCTTTATTATATCCTTACTCAAGTTCCGATGCTACGCAATATGATCCTTAAGCGTCGATAACATCTTCAAATTCAGGAAGCGTCTTAATATATTCGTATCCCTGTCTTATGAAATTCAACGAATTCTCTTCTGTTGAAGGTGTAAATTCAATCATTTTTTCTTCCATCCATGCCTTACCAGAGTCGGCAGATGTTTTAGATAGATAGTACCTGACTCTAAGAACTATTTTATCTTTACTTCCACTCTGTTCATCAATTCGGATGTATGCAGAATCGATTTCAACCCCGTGTGGAGATGAGTAAGTCATTTCTAGTGCCATATGAAGACCTCCTTATACTGATGTTCCTGCCCCATTTACCCATAAGCTACCGTTCCAATTAATCTGATATCCTAATGTCGTATCGAAATAAGGCATGCCCACATATCTTCCAGCTGTAGGTCGTTGGGCAGTTGTTCCATTAAACTGAAGGTGAATATTTCTTAATACCCCTGCGTTGTCACGAACTTTAAAATTACTTTCTGTGGAGTCTACAAATAGAGAGTTGTTTAATGCCAGACCATTTCCAGAAGGGGTAAATACAGACTGTTGATAAAATACCGCACCACTTTTATTAACCTTAAACGTGAATGTTCCTAGCGTTGAATCGGTGTAAATACCTATCATATCCCCACCAAATCCACCTACAGGATACAATTTAATTCCGTCAATTGTGTTATCAGCCGCTTTAATTTTCAAACGATGCAATAAGAACTCGAGGTTTCCAGGTTCTGAATCTCCCCATCTATGGTTATCAGTTCCTGCGTCGATCCAATGATCTGCTACAACACCCCCAGCCATACTGCAACCTATTGTCATGTTTTTCCGGGATCCCGTAACATTCTCAAATCCTCCACCTGTTACACCCGCATTTTCCATCCGGATATGCGTGAAATGGCAGCTTGTTCCTCCATTTTTAATCCATCGACCTGTCGTGTCTGCAATCATCACACCTGGATTAACAGTGATAGTGTCACCCTTTACAATTTCGATACCAATCTGACCGCCTGTTATGACTGTCTTGGTATCTACAATATTTGCATTCGGGGCATTTCCTAAAATATCAGCGTCAAACTTAATACCGTGCGTAGTTAATGCGGATCCGATGCTTCTGCAAATGAACTCATTATAATAACTGTTTGAATATACAAGCATACTTACATTCGGAACTTGACCAAACTCAATATCAAATTTTCCTTCCTGTGTCTTCTCGGTTTTCAAACCTCCCGCATTTCCTGCTGATCCCGATACTCGCAAACCAATTATTTGAGGATACATAGTGTAGTTTGTTGGATCAGCCGATTCAAATGCGTAGCCAGTACCCGTGTTCGTAATTTTTGTTGCAGTGTACCCAGCGCCATAGATTATTACGTATGATCTGTACTTTAATGATGCAGTGATTTTATAGTTACCAGGTGGCAAGTATACTTTCCCACCGCCAGCAGCACTAACTGCATCTATAGCCGCTTGTATTGCCGCTCTACTATCATTCACACCTGTAGGATCAGCCCCAAACGTCTTAACATTTAACGCAATATCCGCCAACTGCGCATTAATACCGTCAATGACCGGTTGCTTGATCTTTGCTAATTCAATCAGCTCGCCCATGTCTTTCATTGCAATTTGAAATGCACTATCCATCTATTTCACCTCACCATGTCGTAGTTTCTTTAGCTCGCCGTAGCCCCATCTTTTTCAGATCTCGCACGGCATCTTTAAATATGCCGTCATATTCAGTCTGAAAATTATTCTTCATGTCTGTATCACGTTGAATTCCTGCGATCCAGCCAGCCGCATCATATACGTATAACTCATGGTAGTCTTCGGGAAAGTTAGAGACTGCTGTCAGGTCCGAAGCGCTTAGCGTAAAAGGCCGTGGACGGTAATATAGATAGGCCTCCCTATCAGCTGCAGGATTTGGGCTAACGAACAAGGAGCCAAGAAAAGCTGTACAGAAGTTAGCCGGCGGGCTTTGTATCTCCGGTGTGAGCTTGATGTATTCAACGCCATCGATGACAACACACCTAATGCGATCCTCGCTACAATTGTCAGGAAGGCTGTAATATGGGACGTCTGTCGTTAAGAACTTGCATATCTCTTCCGGCAGCACGAAACGTCTAAATAGCCGCTTGGAGAGCTCATTGAACCTGCCGACTATTTGGGCGTCAGTCAGGTCATTGAATATCTCGAGCCGGACACGTGCAATTAGCTCTCCTGTATTCATGCACCTACTCCTTTCACCATCACCGAATATTTGTCGCCGTGGTACATATCCTTTGCAAAATCAGCGGCCAGCTGCTCTTTCTTTCTCTCAACATCACGCTCTCGTGCTGTGTCAGCCTTCTCGATCTCGGCTGTTGCACTGAAGCCGTTCCCGGTGTGGATCCGTTTGATATGATCAACGATGCCGCCGTGCAGTACTGGCCAGCCTGGTTGTGGAAGCTTCATGATCGCGAGCTCAGTCAACCCATCCATGATCAGGTGCTCACCAGTGTGCGGATTCCACATGACATACAAGTGCTCATCATATTCTTGCAGTTGTGGCTCAACGTCATAGAGGTCATTAATCATCAACCGCGTGAAGCCCTCTCTGTAATGTCTATTCAAGTCAATCACCCTTTCAAAAAAGAAAGAGGAGCCCGAAGGCCCCTCCTGCAGATTAGTATCCTGCTGGCTCGTTGATGTCACCAAGCTCGCCGAACGCATTACGAGCGTGACAAACCATCGTCTCGTAGTTAAACGCTGTTGCCTCGTAAGCTGCTACGCCGGGCACACGGCTGAACATGCTGCCATCCTCATCCATGAACGCAAGCTCAGACGTATAATATATTCCAAGGTCATCCCAGTTACCAGCCCAGATACGTTTCGACGGCATAAAGCGATCGACCAGCATTGGTAGGCCATCAAATTCAATTGCCTTATAGCCTCCCTCCAGGTCCATCGTATTCACAAAACGCTTCATTGACGTGAGAGCCGCCTCGTAGGAAGCACGAACACCATGAGATCCAGCAAGCCACTCTACTTTTTTGCCGGATGTAATGTCCAAACGGTCAAGGAGAGAGCGGATCAACTGGTCACTGATAGCACGGCCAGTACCGCCGTTGTTCATAACGGTCGCTTTCCAGAAGGCGTTAACAGCCGGGTCAAGTGTCTGAAGCACTTTGGTTTTGCTGATGATGCCAGCAAGACCCATCGGCTCAAGATTAAGCGAACCTTTTGTAACAGCAATGTCGCCTGCGGTAGTTGCGATATTACCGCCTGCAATGGTGATGGTCTTTGCGTCGTAATCTACTGCTGTAATTGCCCGCGCGGACGCAACTGCAGTACTTGGCAAAGTATATACGTCGATGATCTGGCCAACGAAAAACAATCGAACGTCATCAACTAGTAGCGTGCTAGTTGCAGCCTGTGTAGGGAACGTAGCCAATTTACCGCTACCATCGCCTAGGGACACTCGGCGCATGTACTGTTGCAGGTCCGTCGTCAGGCCTTTAACCTCTGACGTTAGAGCACGGATGTACGACGTTTCGTCCCGTTTGGATGCTTGAACCGTCACATTGGAAACTTGCAGACGGCCATGAACGTACGCCACGTTACCCGTCGATCCTTTGTATCCTTGCTGACCAGCTGTAGGCAAAGCGCCCATTTCAGTTGTAGCTCCGATACCGGAGTTACGACCAGTGTGGTGAGCAATGTAGAAGCCCTTACCATCTCCGTCAATCTTCTCGGCTTTCTGCTTTAGCTTCATAATGAAATAGTTAGATCCGTTATTGACCTGCGTTTGCACCTCTGGTAGGTAATCCGTCTTTAGCGCATCACCAATAGTTGTTAAATCTGCTGGCATGTTTGTTTCCTCCTATTCGGCCGTTCGTGATGCCTTAATGCGAGCAATAGCCCGCGCCTCTGCTCCTTTGAATCCCCCACCTGTTGGCGGCGTAGACTGAGCAGCAGCACCCGAAGCGCCCTCTGTTTTTACTCCTTTTTTGGAGTTGAGATATTCTTTAATCGAGTCTTCCTTAGCCGTAGCGAGCTTCGCTTCAAGCACATCAGCTTTCATGGCTTTCAGTGCAATCTCCGGCTTGCCGATCTCGTTCTCGTGCATGTACTTCCAGAGCTCAGCATGATCGACTGGCTTGCCATCGATCTCTTTACCCTCGACGAACGTTTTGAGAGAAGCCTCGAATTCGGCAGCAGCCTTCTCCTGGTTGCTCTTAGCTTCCAGCTCTTCACCTTTAGCGGCCTTTGCTTCAAGCTCATCGATACGTTTTAGCACAGCCGGTGGAACCTTCTCCTTATCGGCGCGCTCCTGCAGATCAGCAAGCTCGATCTCCTCTTTCAACGTAAGCAAGTCGGATATGCCGCTTGTACGTTGAAGATAATCGGTAGCCTTACGGTAGGTGTCGTGGTCCTTGTACTCGTCGCGGATCGCCTGAATCTCGGCTTCCTTCTCGGCGTTCCACTTCTCCTGTGCAGCTGATAGACGTTTAGCGAATGCAACATCGCCTTTACCCTGCTCGGCGGCAGCGCCTTGCTCGCCCGTTTGGGTTGATACGTCCTCAGTTCCTTGCGATTGCTCCCCGGCGGCGGCAGCTCCTTCAACGCCCGATGCAGATCCGCCATCTTCGGCAAACATCTGCAAATTCAATGCAAATCGATATTTCATTTTCACGATAATTCCTCCAGTTATGCGGCGACCATAACGAGTCAACGCCCGCGATTATAAGATAAATAGGCCCTATGGATTCTCACCAAGGGCCTGACAGTTCGATATGTTAACGCTGTGCGGCTAGCTGGGCCGTAGCGATCTGCGTATCAGCTTTCAGCGCGTCACGTTGGAGCGCGGCCTGCTGATCCATCTCTTTCATCTTGATCTGCTGCTGACCTTGCTCAGCCTGCGCTGCGGCTTCTGCCTGCTGCTGTGCGAGCATTGGTGCATTCATCCGGTCAACGTGTTCCTGATAGTGACGATCGACTAACATACGCATCTCAGGCGGCATCTCACGATAACGGCTCGACTTGCGAAACGTATTATGAGCAAGAATATGGATCTCGTCATCATCGCTGTCCCATAAGTGCGGTACACCAGGAAGCGGAGGCGGTAGATACTGTGCCATCTGATCCGGTGGCAGTTGCATGGCTTGCATCTGTTGTTGTGCAGCCTGCATCGCCTGATTGTACGCAGAGACCAGCTGCATGAACTCCGGATCCTCCGCCAAGTCCTCGAAAGCCTTGTTCTCCATCTTCGCGTTGTTGTTATCCAGCGCATCCTGTTCAAACAGCTCAGTTGAATCGCCCATGCCCATAAGCCTTAGCAGCTTAGCTGGATCCGGCGTACCGTCCTTCTTGATGATCGCACCCTCACGCCACATCACCATAATACGCTCCTGCTGCGCTGCCTTCATCTCCGGCAAGCTGGATCCCTGTACGATGTTGATGTCCTCAAAGCCAGTTAAGTCGCTGCCGTTAAAGCTGATCAGCTCGATCTCGTTGTCATCGCCAAGCAGACGGCCTTGTCGCTCCTCGGTGTAATGCGCCTGCAGTAATCGGAGGATCCGCTGCATGACCTGCTTCATACCTTGCTCATAGTTCTGAGAGGCGACGGCCAGCTTCTCGTTCTCCTGCTCAACCATGATCTCTAGCCCGCCGAGAGTATCCAGTCCTTTCGGCATGCGCCCCTGGCTGACCTCGCGAGCTCCTGACATGTCATCGAGATCAATTGAATTGTTCGCAAGCTCCTGACCATAGAAAGACGGAATGTCTGGCGCCTGCAGGCGCTCCGGTTTTGCACCGTTTATCGGTGTATAGTCGATAATGCCGGCGATCTCATTCGTCAGCATCTCCTCATCCACTCCGCTACCATTAGGATTCAGCCACATCGCGTTACCAACGCGGCGGGCATGTGTAGCGACCATAGAGCGGAGTGTGTTGATTTCACGTTGAGGAGCTAGCATATCCGTAACGATCGCGTCGTAATGCAACGAGCCTGGAATCGGAATATAACCGAACAGTTGATACGGCAGCTCGCCTGATTCTTCGCTGTAGTCGAGCTCTTGTCCGTTGCAGACCGTGATCTTAGCGCCTTTCGGGTATCGCTTGCACGGTTTGTACCAAAGCTCGTATACGAGCGCCTGGTTCTGCGATTGTGTTGTTTGGCCTATGCCGTCACTCGCGTTACTGGTTATATCGTACCGATTGAGATACCCTATGCTCGCATCAGGGCTAACCCGAACACCGTACTCCTCAAATATCTCATCTATGTCACGCGCCTTGCGCTCAATAATCCAGCGAATGTCCTCCTCTGTTGTAGCAGCGGGGTCGGCAAATATCGTGAGCGGGTCGCAGACACGAGCTCGAATCACGCCTTCATGTAACGGTTTGCTTCCACCTTTGACCCAATCCTCATAGCCCGGATCCGTCTCACCTGGTGACACGTCAGTACCTGCCTCCGCGTCGAACCACGTCTTGATCCAAGCACGCTTTTGAATCAGCATATACAGGAACAGGTCTTTCGTCTTCTTGCTGAAGTCGAGCTCCTGCCACAAAGCATGAAGGTACTTATCCGCAGCCTTTGCGGCGTCGATGTCCGTCTGCTCCTTGCTGCCAGGAATAACGTCATACTTCAGCTTGTTCTTGATATGCTTGGCCAGAAGTGTCGTCACCCTTGGCCTGATTTTGTTACGCGTAACCCTTACCTCGCCGGACTGCTGTGGAAGCGGCTGTACCTTTCGCTCTCCAGCGTTCCATCCGATCCACTGGTTTCCGACATAGTAGTTTATGTTAACGAGCTGCTGGCGGATGTCCGTCCAGTTCTCGGCGCTGCGAAAGAGGAGATCGACTTGATCAGGCGTGAGCCGCTTCGAGCCTGTGTCCCCTACTGCATTCGCATTTGCGTCAGTATTTTGCTTCTTTGCCACGGCTCACCGCCTCCTGCTATTCAACTAACCGTTGATAGATTCTGTCGAGCATATTTTGAATTGTCTCTGTAGATCTTGAAGCTTGATTAGCTAATGACCTGACATTCATGTCATAGGCTGCCTGACATTCATCGCTCTGCGGCTCTGCCCCGAATAAATAGCTAGATAACCTCTCAACCTTCCGTTCAACAGTCTCAAGGCTCGCTGACGTGGCCGCCAGCGTTTCGATTACTGAGCGCTCTGGAGTTACGGCTAGGCTAGTTTCATAGCATCGCGCATCGTGATCAATCGAGCCCGCGCGCGAATGTTGGCTTTGTAGAGACGTATAACCCCGACCTATTGATCCTTCTTTCATTCAGCTGTCAGCTCCTTTGCCGCTGCTTGAGCGGTCTCACGTAGTCTTGCTTCGCCCCACTGCGGCACGTACTCAATGCTATTCGCCTTCAGCCACTCGATCAACTCTGCACGATCCATAGCCTCAAAGTCATGATTGTCAGGCTCCTCAGCAGGTGTAATGGTAATTACGAAGCCAGGGACCTTTACCTCTTCGATCCGAACACCAACAAAATCAAACGTCGGATCAACCTCGGCGCGGCGATCGTATGCGTCCTGTTCATCTGTAGCAGCTCCAAACTTTTCGTCTAGACCGCATGTGAATTTATACAGTTTCATGGTTGTCCTCCTTAGCTAACTCATCGATCAAGGATAGATAGGATGCTTTCTTTTCAGGATCATTCATTATTTCACTTACCTTTGCATTCACTTCATCACTACTGTATCCGAGCAATCGTAACAGCGATGTAATGTGCTCAGGTAAGTAGCTGTTGACTAGGTGCTCATTGATTGCCTTCATATCCACTCTCATCAGCTCCCTTATAGTGGCTCCAACGGTACAGGGTCCTTGATACCCTGCTGTGCCTTAATCGTCTTAACCTCAGCCTGCTTGAGCTCACCGAAGCTTGGTGCTTGGATTCGGTCAAGTAGCTGCTGTCGTTCCCTGTTCCACTCCAGTTCCCTCTCACCTTGCTTCATGATGAGTAAAGACAACACTCGTTCATGTTCGCTGCGGCTGAGTAATAGGAACGTGACCAGTGCGGTGATGATAATCAGTGACAATGCCATAACGGCATATAGCTCCGCGCTCACAATGCCTGCATCCCCTTCCGTTTTGATTTGCCTTGTTTGGCTATGTTCCGACGTACGCGAGCCTCCATGCTGTTATCCGGTATCGGTTTCTCTGGCTTCGTCGGCTGCGGCCTGCTCATTGTCCAGTAGCGGATTGCGTCTGGTATGTGGTCCATTGGATGACCGGCTACGTCCTCCGGATGCGTCTCGTCATGGATCATGGCGGGTATAGATTCGATTGTCTTCAAACACGTCGAAAAGACCCGCAAGCGGGCCGATGTGTAGGTATCCCCTGTTACTGGATCCGTCTCCTCGAATGGTTGCAGCCAATCCCGTAGCCGCTTCCACCCGTTGATCCGCTCCTTGTTCGCTTGGATGAGCGGCACGCCTTCCTGCGCAAATATCTCTGCCGGCGCGGTGCCTGTATCGGTTCTCGACTTATTCCAGAAGCTCGTATCCCCGACGTTCTGCGCGACGTCCTCACTGTCAGGTGTAAGCTCCTTCACCCGCTGAGCCTGTGCCCTGGAGAGCAGCTTGGTTTGCTGTAGCTCACGGTAGATATAGGCGTTGCCGTCTCGATCGACTGCAAACCAAATACATACGAACGGATCCGGACTGTAGCCCTCATCCATGGCCCTGTATCGCTTCCAGTCGTGAGGGATAGGGAACGGTTTGACCACATGAATAGCTCGGCTCCACTCCTCGAAATACTGCCCGCTAAACGTATCCCAATCGCCATCGAGCAGTTGCTCCCTTTCCTTTTTGGGCAGCCGCATGAGTCTGGCCACATAGTCCGGATCGTTCTCGATCAGCTTGTGGTTATCTGATACCTTTGCGGGAATGAACACTCGCTTTGTTAGGACCGGCTGCCCTGACTTAGGATGCAACGGCGGATAATAAAGCAGGTTGCCTTCCTCGTCCGCTTCATGGATCGTGTGGACCTTTTCCCACTCACCAATATCGATGAAGCGCTTCTTGACCCATACGTGCCCCTCTTGTCCAGGGTTAGTCGTTGACTTTACGCCGCGCGGATACGGCTTAGCACCACGGATCCTCGATAGCATCAACGTGTACCACTTTTCCTTGAACTGCGTGAGCTCTTCCCATCGCACGACATCGTACTCGGCACCTTGATACTTGAGATAGTCGTTATCGTGATCCCAGTGTGCAAGCTCGATGATCGACCCGTTAACCAATGTCCATATATGCTTGGAAGCATTATAGGTCGCCAGCTCTTTCGGATAGACCAGCGTTGTCCTGGCGATGATCGACCGTTCAAGATCCGGAAACTTACGGCGGAAGATGATCTGCCGGCTCTCTGGATACGTTAGGCCATAATAGAGTGCATCCCATATCGTTGCCTCTGACTTACCGCCGCCTGCCGCGCCACCGTATAGAAGCTCATCTACATCAGCTGTGTGATGGTATATCTGCTGCCGTGGTTGCGGCTCGTAGGGTATGACAACTTGAGGCATCGTCAACCCTCCTTATCGGGTGGCTTCATCAGCGGGCTAAAGACCACTTGAAGCGGTCCTCCAGCATCGCCAGTAACCTCGACTTTATCCTTGAACATGCCTAGATGCCTGCCGATCTTCTCTAGCGCAGCCACCTTATCATGAAGCTTAAACTTAAGACTTCCTCCTGATTCTGTGATTGTCTGACTGACTTCAGCAACGCAAGCTGCCTGATCAGGCGTCAACGTTTCAGAATCGACAAGAGCTATACCACGGTTGTTCCATGTCGTGAATGTCCGCATGTCGCTGAAGCCGATCTTCGCCAGCTCCTGCAGCACACGATCCTGTGTAATCTCTGTGCGCTGCTCGCGCTTCTTCATGCGCTCTTGGATGTAGTTTTGAACCTTAACATTGCTTAACAGCCTGGACGCCGCTGCTTCAGCTGCATTTCCTTTAGCCGTGTAGCCTGCACGGATGTAAGCTGCTGTTGCATTTAGGTCGATCAAATACTCGTCCGCAAACTTCTTCTGCTTCTCAGTCAGCTTTGACATCACATAACACCTCGCCTCCTCTGAAAATAGAAAAAGCACCGGTTAGGGTGCTTAGCGCCAAGCCCATATTCCAGCCGCAACATAGATAGAATACCCTGCTGCAGCCACTATCAAAAATGGACTTAATTTTTTCGTGAATTCTTTCAAAACACTAGGCACCGCACTGACTATAATCCAACATAGCAGCGCAACAACTAGCATGGTGATAATCCCTATCCAAATAGGGCCTGATGCATCCCAAGCACTTGCCAACAATAAAATCCCTCCCCTTTAATGTCAAATTTCGACAGGAGGAATCATTTTCCTGCAATGTATAAAAAATACCGCCTCCGAAGAAGCGGCAAAGAGAAGGGTTATGAAATAACAATGTGATTATTGCCTGTATTACATTTCGTTCGACATTACCATAATATCATGGGTTGACACGCCTGTATAGGCATGATTGCGGCATGAAAACGGCATGACATTTACTGTAAGTTATTTTGTCGCTCTATTTTCTCAGCGATTGCCTTCAGGATAAAAGCGTTGCGGCTAAGCTTAGCATCGGCTGCCGCCTGGTCAATCACAGGAACTTCACCTTTCTTGACTGACAAATTGATCCGATCATAGTTAGCGGCATTGTACTTGTTCTTTGCTCGGGTGGACGAGTTTCCGCTCATATATTATCACCTCGTCTTTATTGTAGCAAAACAAATATACTAGCACAAGTATAAAAATGTGTTGACATTATACTTGCACACGTATATATTAGTCACAAGCAAGAGGCTTCAACGAGTATGGATACTACTAAGGGAAGGAGGTGGGGGACAATGGATGATTTGCAAAAAGAACAGTTATGGGACGAAGTAAACGAAACCATAGGTTACGGCAGTATTGAAAAAGCTGTTGAAAGGCTTGAACGTCAACTTGAAGAACGCGATAAGAAAACAGATTAATCGCAGAAGCCCCGCTAACCTTAATGGTCGGCGGGGCTTCTCTTTATGCCAGTCTCAGATACTCCCTGACTGCTCCAATGTGCCAGGCTCGGTATGTCCGGTCAGCGATCCCCATGGCAGCTGCGACCTCTTGCACCGTTTTGTTCTCGACGTATCTTAACCTAAGCAGAAGCCCATAGCTTCGCTTGTAATGTTCAATTGCAGCCAGCACCGTATCAATCCGATTAACCTCATCCTGCAAGTCCTGCAGCTCCGTCAGTCGGTCAAGCACAGCATCCAGATCATCACGAACATCGTAGCCCCTTGCTGCTATCACTTTACCGATCTTATCACGCAGCTCCTGCAGCAGCTTGTCATCCTCTGCGTCAGCTCCGTGCTGCGGGATAACTGCTAGCTGGCTCTTAACTCCTGCCGGGTACCCGGTCAAGTAGGCATGAGCCGTTGTCTCCAGGCGCTGCTCACGCTTACCCAAGTACATATAGCTAGGCATCTGCCGCAATCGCCGGTGCAAGTCCTGCAACTGATCATCTGCGTGCAATCGGCTAACCGTGATCCCTGCTCCGATGTTGTACGTGCTTAGTACCGCAATGCGGGCTTGGTGCTGCCGGTATTGTTTTAATTGCTCAATGGCTTGTTGTTCGTTCATGCTCCTTCACCTGCTCTCTCGATCCGGGCTTTCAATGCTGTCAGCAGCCGGTCCTGTGTTGTCGCCTTATCCTCCAGCGCTGCCATAACATCCTGATCGGCACCGCCTTGTACAACCAGATGGTGCAGTATGACCTTCTGCTTCTGTCCCTGCCGATGTAAACGGCCGTTAGCCTGCTGATATAGCTCCAGGCTCCAGTTAAGTCCGAACCAAACAACGTGGTTTCCGCCGTCCTGCAAGTTGAGTCCATAGGCCGCGCTTGCTGGATGCGCAAGCAGAATATCCACTTGTCCCGTATTCCAATCAATCTGATCCTGCGGTGTTTTCAGCTCGCGGATCCGCAGGTCCGATTTGCTTAAAGCTTTCAGGATCCGCGATAGATCATGCTGGAAGCTGTAGAACACCAGTGCCGGCTTCCCGTTCAACTGCTCAAGTAGCTCCATGAACGCCTCTATCTTGCAATCGTGCAGCTCATGGATGTTCCGATCCGCATCATACATCGCCCCGTTACACATCTGCAGCAGCTTGCCCGAAAGCACCGCTGCGCTCGTTGCGGTAATCTCGGTGTCCTCGACCTGCAGAAGCAGCTCCATCTCCATCTTGTCATACTGCTTCTGCGCCTTATCATCCAGCACCACCGGAATGATATTAATCACGCGATCCGGTAGATCCAAATAGTCCTCTGCTTTCATGCTGACACATATGTCAGCAATTTTCCGCTGAATAATCTCATCGGCTCCGGGCTTTGCCGTATAGCCGAAACCGTGGTAATTATGCTCGAAATACTTCTCACGGTATCCGGTAATGTTCTTCTCCAGCCGCTGCCCTTGGTCTAGCAGGTGGATCTGAGCCCACAGATCCAGCAAACCGTTCGGCGCTGGCGTACCAGTCAAACCAACAATCCGCTTGATGTGGCTACGCACCCAGCTAAGCGATTTGAAGCGCTTGGCTTGATGGTTCTTGAAGCTCGAAAGCTCATCCACGACAACCATGTCAAACGGCCATGCATTCCGGTAATGATCAACAAGCCAAGGCACATTCTCTCGGTTGATGATCCATATGTCACCTGGCGTGTTTAACGCACGGATCCGCTTTACCTGATTGCCAAGCACCGGCACAATACGCAGATGCTTCAGATGCTCCCACTTGGCTGCCTCATTCGTCCATGTGGCTTCTGCAACCTTCTTCGGCGCGATGACCAACGTGCGGCGAACAGCAAAGCGGTTGTACTTCAGATCGTTGATCGCGGTCAACGTGATAACGGTTTTACCTAATCCGAGATCCAGCAAAAGTCCCAGAGCTTCATCGACCAGCAGCCGGTTGATGCAGTAACGCTGATAAGCATGCGGGATAAACTTTGCTTTCGGCTTCTCTGCTACTGCTCCGGCCATTGTAGTGTGCCTCCCTCAGTTTGCATCCGCTGTAGAAGCAAGTCCACCTTCTCTTTGCTGTCGATCGTCACAACCGGCATGCCCTGGTTCTGGATAAACCGTTGCTGGTTGATCTGTAATGGCGTTGGCTTTTTGCCCGGCGCCTTCAGCTCCGCAAATGCAATCCTGCCTCCGGGCAGCATAACGATTCGGTCTGGCACCCCATTGTTGCCGGGGCTGACAAATTTATAAGCTTTGCCGCCCGCTGCTCTTGCTTGTTTGACTAAATACTGTTCAATGATTTTCTCGCTCATGTCCCCAGCCCCTTCGCCAAACGGTACTCGATGATTATCGTGAGAACTGCGGGTTTTGTTTTTGCTCCTGCTCCCCTTAGCAAGCTGCCGGCGATTTCGCCCCCGAGATGATCTTCAAACGCGCTCCGGAATTCCGTACCTTCGATACTTCGCCAAAAATGTTCGAGAGCCAGACCAGATTGGGAACGTTTTTTGCTTTTGGGATGATACGCGGCGCTTACGTGCTCGCTATCCTCAATCCGCTTGATCAACTCTTGATTCGCTCTGATAAAAGCAATGACTTCCCTCGTCGATTTCATCCGACATTCCTCCTGTAACCAAATCCCCTTACACGTATGTGCGCCAACGCATTCAGGCGATTAGGCATAATATGTTTGCGCTATACTCTCTATTCTCTCTAATTCATATACTCTATAATATAAGGTTACAAAGGTTACATATATAAGAATCCAGTAATAGCAAGGGTTTCCGGCTTTAGAGATGTAACCTTTGTAACTTTCCAATTTTCTGGAAAAGTTACAAAGTTACAGACTAAGTTACACGCTTAAACCCCTTTTGCACCCCGTAATCCGCACCTATTCGAACCGATCCAGCGCGCTCCCAATCTTGTAATTTTGATAGGACAGCATTGATTCGCTGGGCCTCAGGCTTCGGTATGGCTTTGCGTTCACCGAGACATTCGCGCCAAATTTCTGCAGCACATATCCGGTCACGTTGCACGATCAGGCCATCGTACTGCATACCTCCGCCCCAATACATCTGACGACGGTCCCTGTCCCATTTTAGCCAGTCCTGCGGCATTGGCTTGTTTACGAATTCTTCAATAATACCCTCTAACGGATCCCTGACCATGTGCCCCTTGCGCCGTTCTTCTGCTTCTGCTTCCATTTCAGGCGAAAGGTATAACGGTTCACCGAGCTTCCAGCGCATCACGGCCTCTGCCCAAATTTGGTCAATCTCCATCTCCGTGAGATCGCGGAAAACCGACTTGGTTGCGAAATCCGGCCGTGCATCCACCGGCCAAAAGCGCCGATTCCCCGTCGGATCATGGAGATACTCATGGTCATTGGTTGTGCCGAAGAAGATCGATCGGCGCACCTGGTTCTTTACGTTGCGACCATACGCTTCCCGGTATTGATCATCCTCTTTGGACAAAAACTGTTTGATTCGATTTACGTCTACTCTGTTGAAGCCCTGCAGCTCTGCGATCTCAACGACCCATTTACCTTGGATCAGTTCCTCCGCCTCTTTACCTTCGAACGTCTTCAAGCTGTCGGAAAACCATTCTTTGCCTAGGCGTCGGAACAATGTACTTTTTCCGATCCCCTGCGTGCCGCAGACCACCGTCATATAGTCGAACTTAATACGTTCTGACATCGCACGGGCGACAGCGGCCGCTAAGGCTTTGCGCGCGATTGTTCGGACGAACGGACAATCTTCTGCACCGAGATATTCAACATACAAGCTATCGAGTCGCGGCGTCCCGTCCCATTCCAGCGCGGATAAGTAGGCAGCAACCGGATTGATAGCATTCTGCTCAGCCACCTCACTTAGCGCACTTCGTATCGCTCCTTCTGTCCGGAAGCCCAGGACACGCTCGATGTATATAAAAAGCCCATGTTCGTCTGGATCCTCCCATGCAAAGCTCTGATTCTCTTTCGATCGCTTTGCCCAAGGCAACGGGCCCCTGCCCATTAGGCGTTCCGCGAAGGTATCGCGGTAAATGCGGTTTTTGATCGCAGGGTCATGGCTGAGTACCGTTAGCACGTTGTAGGCCGTTTTTGAAGGCTTCCCTGTCGTCGGACTTAGCTCTAGTAACTTAAGCCACGATGGATCGTGCGGATCAACCGACGTTTCGCTTGCGGACATTGGATCGCTAAAAGCTGCCGTGACACGGTCATAACGTTCTTGTGTCATGATATCCGCAACTCCAGCATCCTGCAGTGCAAACGAAATCATTGCAGTAAAGCTCGGCAGTCGGTTCGTCGGTGTCCCTGATACCGCATCGTCGTCCTGATCACCGAATTTATGAAGTCGGACCATATCGAAAGCATTGACCAAGCGGCCCCCGCATGGATCCGTGGAGTGGTGCGAGTAAAGGAATGCGCCATCATCATAAACGATCGCGCCGCCTGTTGTGGATCCACCGACATAGCTCAGCCTGCCGCTGCCATCATCCGTTGGTAGGTAGAGCCCTGGCAAGAACGCCTCCATGGCCTGTGCCACATCATACATGCGGCAGAACGCGCCAACCACACCCGGCTTTGTCGTCGGGTCGCCTTGTTTAGCAGCCATCCGAACATGCGTCTGCTGCGCGCCCGGCACTTGTGGCCACTCGGCGATATTGCGCCAGTCCGCATACAGGCCAAGCAGGCCATCAACGTACAGAAATGGCCGATCCCCGACCTGATACACATATTGGCTATCCGCGCTGCAGCTCGGCCAGTACATCAGCCTTGCCGCTTGGAAGGTCGTCGGGTCGCAAAGCTCGATCCCAATGATCTGGGCGAGCATCCGGGCAACAGGCTCGTATTCGTCAGCCGTTACGGTCCGATTAAGCGGCACAAGCACGCGAAGCCGCGGACGCGACTCCTCATGCTTACGTGTGCTGTATACGGCGTATCCGCAGCCGAGCCCCTCCAGGCGGCGAAGCACATCCGCCGTACCGCCTGCAGGAATGTTGTCCATGTCGAGCGTCGCCACATCACGCCCGGTCACCGCATCGGCCTTACGGCGGCCGCCAGCGAGGGAGCCGGCCACAAATCCGCCGACGTCCTTCAGATCGTCCTGCTGGCCCTTCGGCAAAGCGAGGTACTGCGCTAACGTCTCAGTACCTCTGGCAGCCGTCCGGAGACGATCCACCATCTCCGACCAGTAAAGGACTTGCGGCTGCCAGTTGGTACTGTGACGGCTGCCAGCCGCCGATATGGTTAGTTGTCTATCATTTTGCATGACTAGCAGCTCTCCTTCTTACAGAAAAATAATAGATGCATGTTGCGTTTTAGATAGTTCTACCTTAAAATTGGAAATGTCACATTCATGTGCCACCGGAGTTGGTTCGATTCCTGCACTCTCCTGCTTTACGGCTTTATTAGAAAGTAAAGTTCACTTGTTAAGTTTGTACTCCGGCTTGATAAGTGCTTCGATTGCTAACCTTCTTCTTCTTTTACCTGAGAAAGGAATGTTGCTAATGAGCGCAATTATTATTCTGTTGTCCCTGGTGGCATGCGGAGAGTTGGTGTAATGGTAGCACGGGTTATCATAGTATTTCCCAGGGACAACACCAAAGTTTAAGCCGCCTCCTCAAAAGGCGGCTATTTATGCTCCTCTATATTCACTGAATTACTTAGCAAGTGGACACCATCTCTTAGCTGTCTTTAACACAAGCAGGCTGTAAGGGGTCATATCCCCGAAGCCTACAAAATTACTGATTGAATCCCCCCGCTTATCCCGCAGGGCAAACGTCTTCGGGTTCGTACAGTAATACTTCTTCCTGCCTAGTCGGTTCTGTTGCGATTGCATTCTGCCTTGATCCTTGCAGAACTCGCAATATTTACACTGTCGTTTCATGTTCTCCCCCTTTTCGATATGTTGTATCACGTACCATCACGTAAGATCGCTTCCGATGTTGGAACAAAGCGCCCATAGCATTTATCTTCGATAGCTTCACCACTGCGACAGATCGGGCAGACCGTAGCCGAATGGTCTACCTCTTCGTAATCCTCTACCGCAAAGGTAATTGCGCAATCCCCACACTCGTAAAGGTGCATCATAAGCGGCGGCTCTTCGGACTTTCTCGGATAATTCACCCGAAGCGGCCAATCTAACGGATTGCGCGCCCGTTCGTGATAGATCATCGTCCGGATACTGCCGTGCGTACTGCCGAGCTCCTTGGCTATTTCCGTAAGTGGCTTACCGGAGAGGAACAGCTTGTGCAACTGCTCCTTGTTTACGATTTCAACCTTCATGGACTTCTCACCCACCTGATTTTTTGAGATAGATCGCGGTCCTCTCGATTACGAGAAGACCAGCCGTCTTTGCGTTTGCGTGTTAAACCTACGGGAAACCAACCATCTGCGCGGTAAATACCACCTTCATGTCCCTGCCCAATACTGGAATAAGAAAGCAAACCTTTAATAGTCGGAAAATGCTTGCGAATATGTTTGCGGGCCATGGCAAGCGCTCGGCTTTCGGCGGAGGACTCCGTCTCGTCTATAAGATAAAAGCGCGTAAGCTCCAAAAGTGATTTACTGTCTAGGCTTCGAGCTGTCGGCCTCCCCCACATCATCGCGCCGATTCTCTGACCCTTATCATCTAGCACCCATAGACGAAGCTGTGCTCCTGGCGGAGTGGAGTGCAAATAGTGCCGTTCTGCAATCCACCTATCGAGTTCTCTAGACTGACTAGCTTCCAGCTTCATTCGCCCCGTACCGCCTGTCCAGCATCTCCACGAACGCTACGGCCACAGCAGCCACCTGAACAGCCTCCGCGCGCATGTTGGCGTAGCCGCCTTTCTTACTCTCATCCGGACCGTTGTTAAATACCGTTTCGTTAATCGCTTGGCAGAGCTCTCCATACTCCTCCCCCAAGATTCCAGACCAGTACATCGGCTCGTGATTCTGCTGGCCCCATTTGGCATCTTGACGTTGGCGTTCGGTAATGACTGACTGGATTGCGGAAGACCGCAAAGCATCAAGATGATCCAATGCTTCTGAGATCATAAAATCATCGTCGTCAGCTCGTGGAGGTAAACTCATGCGTACATTACTGCCATTTGCAAGTCGAGCCAGTGATGCACGATACTCGTTCATAGCTCTAATCATTTCGCTTTCGCCTCTCCGATCAGCCGGTTCACATACCAGGCTGCTTTCTCTAAATCTTCCAATCCGTTTTTATGTGACCAGCGCCATAGATATTTGATAGCAGCCCCTGTGCTGTATGCCTGAGGCCCTGCTAATCCGGTAAGTGCCGCCTCGATCGCGTCGATGCACTCAATGCCGCCAGCAGTATAGTGAGCTGGGTGATTCACGTTGTCGCTCGCAGCCATTACCAGGTCCTTAGGATCAGGATCCGACATAGACTTCTCAATCGTCTCCAGCAGCAAGCGCTTCTCGTCTACCAGCTCAGCAACAGCCTGCAGTGCTTCATTGCGACTGTATTGAAGAGCGTCACGTTCTGATTTGTACGCGGCAGCTTGTTTCTGCCACTGCTCCCGGTCTTCCTCCAGCTCTGATATACGAACCGTTGATTCTGTATCACGTTGTGTCCAAGCCGTGAGCTCATCTTCATACGAGATAACACGGGGCCGTAGGTCTTCCAATTCAGACCATGCTTTTGTAGCTTGAAGCTGCGACTCAACCATACGCTCAGAGAGTCGCTCATTTTCAGTTAATTGGGCTCTTAACGCCTCGTTGAGCTCAGTTATTTTTGCCTCATAGAAGATCAACGAATTATGTGCGATTTGATCTGTCACAGGTGTAGCCTCCTCATTTTCCTCTGCGGGTTTTGGATCTATCAGCTCCCTCGCCTTACCTGGCGAGATACCAACGAGACCCCACTTTTTCAACCAGTAGTACATTCCATTGGATTTCATGCCAAAAGCTTTCTCCATGGCCACAATCGTTTTACCTTCAGCGATCCCTGCTAAGAATGCTTGCTTATTTGGCTCATTGGCACTAGGTTTACGACCGGCTGCTCTCCTCGATTGCTCCTCGGAACTAAACACTGGGCTGCGCTGTTGTACCGGCGGACTAATCTCTTTACCGACAACGTCAGTGGGAGCCTTATACCCAGTGCGAGCCCGATAATCTTCAAGCTCTTCAGGACTCATCTTCCAGGTCTTCACTTCGCTGCTTCCGCTGGATGCTTTCTCACGTTCCATGTCTCTAACAGGTACAATCCTTCCTCGTTCACTAGTTCGGGGAGCCATTTTTCACACCGTCCTTTATGTTCAATCTTTCATATAAAATTGAGTTGTAAAGCCATCGCCCTTAAGTGGCAGCCCTGGTGCCCATGGAATCGGTTCAGCCATGATGGCCAGTGCCCGGTCCAAGTCGCTAGGATTGTCAACCTCTATGCCTGCCTCATCGTGTACGTGTAGCACGGTCTGATAGCCGGCCATGTCCAGTTTGGTAAGCGTCACAGCCAAGCAATCCCGCGCGATCGCCTGAACCACGTTCTCGACAAGCTTTCCGCCGTAGGTGTTCAGTACAGTCCATTTCTTGGTTTGCTGGTCCATGCCCCAATAATGAAGAGCCTGCTTGCCAAAGTCGTTCTCCTTCAGAAAAGGCTTGGCATAGTAGAGCTTTCGGCCACTCGGTAATTGAATTGTGAAGAAGTCCTGCTTGGTCCCATAGTGACTTTCCCTCGCAAAGATCAATCCTTTAATACCTACAGCCTCGCCTGACTCCATAACCTCAAGCGCTGCCGCCTCCAAGCTGTACCACAGGTCAACGATTCGCCGGTTCGCATTCCGCCAGCGCGTTACGATCTCCGGCAGTTCGTCCTCAGAGAGCCCTTGATCCAGTGCGCCCATATTAATCAGCGCGCCCTTACCTCCTTGGTAGCCAAGCGCCAGCTCAGCTACTTTGCCCTTTTGGCGCAAGTCGCTACCTTTGCCGATCTCCTCGATCGGTACACCAAACATCTGAGAAGCAGAAGCCTCGTATATCTTCCCGTGAGTAGCAAACACATCTAGCCGCCACTGTTCGCCAGCTAGCCACGCGATGACTCGCGCCTCAATCGCGCTAAAATCTGCAACTCCGAGCATTTTTCCAATAGGCGCGATGAACGCCGTCCGGATTAGCTGCGAGAGGGTATCCGGCACATTGCCGTAAACAAAGCGAAGCATGGCGACATTCTGTTCAACGACAAGCTGCCGGGCATATTCTAGCGTCGAAAGATAATTCCGAGGGAGGTTTTGGATCTGCACAAGCCGTCCTGCCCATCGTCCGGTCCGATTGGCCCCGTAAAATTGTAGAAGCCCGCGTACACGGCCATCTGCACAAGCAGCCTGCCGCATTGCCTCGTACTTCTTTGTTGAAGTCTTACTAAGTTCTTGCCGGATCTCCAGTACACGCTTTGCGTTGCCCTCATCCAGCTTGCCAATCAGCTTGGACACCGTGCCTTTTTGCAGGTTCTCGACTTCCTCACCTGTTTCAGTCTCCAGCCATTTCGTAAGCTGTTGGACCGATTTCGGATTATCGAGCCCCGTTAGCGCTATAGCTTCCGTACGCAGATCCGCTGTCACTTGCTCATCTACCGCAAGTGCGCTTTCGACCATCTGCATATCCACGGCCAATCCGCGAGCATTAATCCGCTGATCAAGATGCCAGAGTTGCCATTCCTGATCCGGCACTGGGAAATGCGAAAGCCGGCGCTGGATCTCCATCTCGGCCACAACGTCATTCACGCAGTAATCTTTGAAGAGTCGCCATTTATCGGGTTCATGATGTGGAAGCGTCCGAGTACGCTGGCCGTTCGTTCTACTCGGCTTTGTAGGGATGCAGAACGTCCGGATCAACGACATGCCCGTTACAAGCTTCCTTTTATCCTGCGGGATGCCTAATGCTTCACCGACAGCACCTAGCCCAGCCGTGTATCCGCAATATAAGCCATGCACTTGCGTACAGCGCCATTGCTCAACAGGTGAATACCATAAACGATTGAGACAATACCACTCAAATGAAGCGTTATAAGCGTGCTTCATGACATTTGGATCCTTCAAACCTTCGATAACCTCAAACGGGACAAATTCACCCTGCGCCAGATCGACAATCTGAACCTGGCCGCCGTCCCAACCATAGGCGAACAGTAAGACTTCAAAATCAGGGGATTGTGCATATTTGTAGGAACCTGATTTCTTAATGTCAACACTGCTGAAAGTCTCGATATCAATATTGAGCTGTCTCAATCGTCCAACTCCTTACTGCAGCAATCCACACAGGAAGTATCCCGGAAATCGTATTCCGAACAAAAATCATCTGCATCCGCTTCTGCATCTATTAGCTCGCCGCGTATGGCTCTTTGAACTGCATGAGTAAAACAAAACCATTCTCTGTTTTTTGATTGAAAGAGGACTTTCATAGCCGATCTCTCCTAAAATTGGGATAAGAAAAGGGACCCGTTGCCGAATCCCCTTCTGTAGATGGTTCCTAGATGCCCCAAACGCTACCTTGTATCGGCTTGCCCGTAATCGGGTCAATCTGTGGAGCTACTTGTCCAGTTGGAGGCGCATACCCTTGTTGAGGTGCGCCATACGGAGCTACTGGAGGTTGGCCATACGGCTGCTGTGGCGCTTGACCGTAACCATGAGGAGCTGGTTGCCCATAACCCTGCTGAGGCGCTTGACCATATTGAGGAGCTGCAGGCGGTTGTCCATATTGCTGTGGCGCAGTTTGCTCCCATCCCGTAGGCGGCTGGTGGGACGGTTGCTGATAACCTACACCTACAGGAGCTCCGCTGCCAAAAGCCTGATCGGCACTAATACGGCCGCCTAGTGGTTCACCGTCCGACACCTTCTGCACTGGTCCAAGTCCAGCCCCAACGCCGCGATTACCGCTATTGCTGTACGGGAAGAAGTTAATGTTCACTCGAGCATATACGCCGCTATAGATCTCAGTTTGATTAATGATCGGTGACATGTTAATGTCCACGATAGCTTGCTGCTGCTTGCTGCTCGCCGTAATGACCCAATGCCCTCTAGCCTCTGGCCCGAATGGATCACCGTTTTTACGCACGCCATCACCATCCCAAATCGGCACTGCCGGCTGCGGCGGACGAGCACCGTTCCACGTAGACGAAACACCTTTTTGAATGGCTGCCTCGATAGCCGCATAAATGCGCTGCATCGTAGCTGTATCGGATTTCGGAATCAGGATCGTCGTGCTGTATTTCGGCTCCTGCCCTGGCTGATTGGCATGGGGCTGGAATAGGTGTACAAAGCTCAGTCTTACACGGTCTGTCGTGATGTTGGTATTGAATGAAGGTTGATTAGTCATGTGTTTGTTGCCTCCTCGGATAGTGCCGCTTGGCCAGCGGCCTGATGTCATTTGATCGATATGGTAATCCGCGATATCCCCCACGGTTATACCCCCTCAGTTGTTCCAAAAGCTTGTTCCGCTGAAATCGTGTTGCTAATTGCTTTACGCGGATCATCTGCAGGGGCTAACGTTGGCGCGCCTGACTTCTTGACCACATGGCCAGTTGATTCTAAAAGATCCTTGTACACCTTTTTGGTAAGGACTTCTTCTGCAGCAGCTGCCGTAATAGGCTTTCGCGTGTAAAGCAATGCTTCATCAATGCCGTTCGCCTGCAGGTGAACAAAGGCAGCATCGATATTCACGAAATCCCGTCCACCGCGGCCGTGTACTGCTTTCCAGCCTGGAATGTCGCCGCCCTTCAAAACCTCAGCAAGCGCAGACTCCTTCAACGATTTCGCCCATTTAACATAATCATCTACGTATTTAAGAATGTCACCGACCTCATCCCACCCAATAAGCGGCGGCTTCATCGGTGCTTTCTCGGTTGCAGAGAAGAACTGTTCCACTCGGGCTCGGCAGGTATCACGAGCTCGGCAGAATCCGCAATGCTCGCCTGGCGAGTAATCACCCTCACCATTGAATGCTTGCTGCGCGATCGGCTTGATCGACTCGCCCCACGCAAGAAGATCTGAAGCGGACAACGACCATTCAGAGGGTTGATCCCATACTTTCGGCTGTACGATCGCCACGTGAACCGTATCGATTTCGTATAGTAGGCTGTAAGCACGAAGAGCGCCAAGCGCGTAAAGCATCATTTGCGGATTGTTATTCGCCGGCACCGGAACACCCTGGCCGTTTTTGTAATCCGCGATGATCAGCTTTTTGCTGCCGATAATAATGCAGTCACTTGTGCCGAAAGCTTCCGGAACGTAAGCTGTGAGATCGACCCTGCGCTCCACCGCTATGTAAGGCGGCGATGGAAAAGCATGTACCAAACCTTGGATATAATCCACATATAAATCCGTGTTCGCATCCATGTCCGCCTCATAAAGCTCGTTATCTTTCATTTTTTTCAAGGCAGCGTTGTATTTGCGTGCCGTTAACGGGTCAATGCCGAGCACCTTGCGAAGCTTAAGCTCCGCCATCTCATGAGCATGCGTACCCTTTTGCGCAGCGCTGCTCGTTGTATCAGGCAGTGTAGCCTCTAACCTTGCGCTTGGTGTGCAGTGCAGCCAGCGGTGTGCCCCACTGGCTGACAGCAGCGCATGTGCTCGTTCTGCATGCGCTATTTGACTCATATCTTCGCACCCAAGCTACGGAGGTACGTAGCAAAATCGCCGTAACGTTCTTTAGGCAGTTGCGTCAATGACTGTGCACCGAACTGCTGAAGCCATCCGGTTAGCACATGTCCCTGACCTGCATCAACCAAAGGCCCTGCAGCTACTCCTAGCTGCTCCATCGTGTAGCTAGGAACAGATGTCGGAACACCGCCTGTAAGAGGCATAGGTGGTTGTGCTGGAACGATTCCTTGTGCATAAGATGGGGATGCCCCTGTTGGAACTGTATCAGTCGGAGCAGCGTATTGCGGCTGTGTTGGTGCAACATAGGGTTGCGTTGGCGGTTGAATCGGTGCCGTTGGAGCTTGTGGTACGAAAGGTGCTGTAGCCGCTGCTGGTGCAGCTTGCCTATTCTCTAATCCGGATGATAGATTGAAAAGTTCGTTGAGTGTTTCTTTGGCGGTTTCACCGTTAATTGTGATTTGTACTGGCATGTTGTTCTGCCTCCTCGTTAATTTCATGAATACAATAATGGCAAACGTCTTTCCCATTCCAAGGCTTTAAAGATTGAAGCTCGACTTCCTGACCACATATCTCGCACTCAGGTGGTAATAGCATGATCGATACTTTTGACAACGGCAGCCCCTCCTATTTCCCTAGAGCCGTGATACAATCGGGGCAAACGATCTGTTCGCGGAAGGTTTTTAAGTCTCCCTCTTCGACACCGCAGAAAGTACAACCAGGAGCATATTTACGAAGGACAATATCCGAGCCTTTTATGAAAAACTCAATTGGATCCCCTTCAGCGATTCTTAAAGAACGACGGATCTCTTTTGGGACGACAACACGTCCTAGATCATCAACACGACGAACAACGCCAGTGGATTTTAACATCGAAGCACTTCTCCTTTTAACCGCAGTGTGATACACTGGCGGTAACTAATATGTCTTGCAAGACCTTTGCGGCTCCTACCCCGCAAGGGTCTTTTTCATGCGTTTAGCGTTTTGCCAAGCTGCGAACTCTAGACAAATCATACGTTCATCGTGCGTCAGCTCCAGCCAGACACAGCCTTTTACGATCATGCCTTATCACCTCCTTCACCAGAGTAAACGCTGCGCCAGTAACGGATATGAGCCTCAGAATTAACGGCCACCATCAGCGTTGTTTGATCAACGGGATCGATCGGAAGCAGCTTACCCTTCTCAACCAGTGCCCGTATTTCGAATACCCGGTATTGCACGGCTTCCTCGAAAGCGACTTTAAGCTTGTCCATGTTCATGGCTGGCACAACTTTCTTGCTTCTCAATCCACGAAAGCATAACTGACTTCCTGATTCGACGAGTATTTCCTACCTTGATGCTTGGTAAGGCCCCTTCTTTGCACCAGTTATATGCGGTTGCCCTGGAGACATTCAGGTAGCCAGCTACTTGTTCCACTGACATCACCTCTGGTAGTGCCTCTAAGTTATTCATACCACATGCACCTCTTTTTTAGTTGTCATCGTACCAGCTCATCGACAGTAACCTTCAGAGAATCAGCGAGTCTAACTAAAGCATCTGCAGACGGACCGTTTTTTTTCGATCCAAGATTATAAAGCGATGTCAGCGAAATACCTGTCTCTTTACTGAGTCGATAGATCGTCCATCCTCTTTCTTCAATTAAACGGTGAACGTTTTTTTCGATTGCTTGACCCATTGATAGCACCTCCTTCTGGGATAAATACTATCACTCCAAAGTGTTATATCACAATTCGAGTTATAACTCGTTTGTGTGACAAAATATGCAGTTTTCTCCAACATACTCTTATTATCTTGACTTATCTCTCTATTGTGTTTTAATATTACTTTATTGAGTTATAACCAGAATCGGAGGGTTTACAAGTGGACATCGCATCAAAAATACAAAATCTAATGGATGAAAAGGGGATAACAGCTTACAAACTTGCTAAAGACACCGGGGTATCCTATACAGGCGTTACAAAAATCCTTAACGGTCAAACGAAATCGCCACAGGTCGATTCCTTAAAAGTAATCGCTGATTACTTCGGAAAACCTGTTGATTTCTTCACAAATACCGAAGATGATCAGCAAGAAGCTAATGAACTATCGGTGGATGACGACATCTCTTACATCGCCAGAGAATTTAAGAACTTGGATTCAAGGCAACAGGATTTTGTAAAAGATATGATTGAAACAATGCGGAGGAGTAAAAAGAACAAACAGGAGGGGAACGAGTGACAGTACCGCTAAGGCCGCGATATGAAAAAATAATGGAAACAGTTGTGAACTTCTTTGAAAAAGAAGATATTACTGAATTTCCAATAGATCCATTCGAAATTATAAATCGTAACGGATGGGATTTGTATTCGTATAGTGAGCTTGCTAAATTGCACCAGACTTCTGTTAGAGAAGTTGCAGCAGCATGGCAAACAGAAGATGCATGCGTTATTCGTGATGGTAAGGAATACATAATCGTGTATAACGACTCAATTGAAAACCCATTGCGAGTACGGTTTTCTCTTATGCATGAAATTGGTCACATTGAACTTGGGCATTTAAGAGAGTTTAAAGAGACGACTTTTAATAGAGGAGGATTGTCCAAGGCTGAATATCTAGTCTTAGAAAGAGAGGCAAATGCTTTTGCTCGCAACGCTCTGTCCCCGCCAATAGTGGTAGAGAGACTCAGAGATAAGTTTCATAAATTCATTTATTTTGACACTTCTGACTGTTTTAAAATTTCATCTGCAGCAGTCAAGACTCGATTACAAATGCTTTCCTGGGATCTAGAACACATAAATGTGTACTCGCCCACTCTTATAAAAAGGTTTCAAGACTATATTCAGAATATTTTGCATTCTAAACAATGCATTAATTGTCGTCATTATTACATCAATAGGTTTGCCGCCAATTGCCCAGTATGTGCTAATTCAAAATTTTCAACACAGAGAGGTGAAATTTACTTGATCTATAAAGGATACAACGTAAATAAAGAAGGAAGAGCCGCCTTATGTCCCAGATGCGGAAATGAAGAGATTGATCATCAGAATGAATTTTGTAAAATTTGTGCTACTCATATCATTAATAAATGTTCTGCAATTGAGAGGGATTTTGGCGATGTGATTTGGGAATGCGGAACTCCTGCGGAAGGGAATGCCAGATTCTGTACAAAGTGCGGATCTCCTACAACTTTCTTCAAACAAGGACTACTAAGTTCATGGGAGGATGAGTTGGAAGATAATAGACAGGAAAAAGATTCTCATATTTTTGGTATTGAGTATTCTCTTCCATTTTAACTGCATCCAAGTCAAAGATAAGGAGGTGCTTTTTTGGCTAAAAAGTACACCAATGTTCGAGAGCGCAACGGTAGATTTTTTTATAGATACAGCATTAAGGATTCTGTCACAGGTAAACGTATTCAGAAAGAAACACCAGGCTTCCCGACTGCAAAAGAAGCGTATAATACGGGTTTAAAGATACAAGCGGAAATTCTTACCGGAACATACGTTGAAGAAAAAGAGATTATGTTTACTGCGTGGTGTGATCGATGGCTTGAAATTTATGAGTCCACAGGGAATGTAAAGCATCGTTCTGTTGAAGTCCGCAGAGGCAGTTTAGCATATGCGAAAAAGAAGTTTGCCGGTTTAAAACTTAAAGAAATTACAAAACTACAATACCAAGATCTATTAACTGAAAGAAAGCGTGAAGGGCGAAGTAAAAGTACGATAAGTTTACTTCACGAAGCCATGCAAATGGTCTTCAAAAAAGCTGTTCAAATGGAACTAGTTAAAGGGAATCCAACAATTGATGTAGAGTTACCGGTATTTAGAAGGACAGTCCAGCAACTTGAATCGGAACAAGAATTGCCTCAGTATCTTGAAAAAGAAGAACTGGCATTGTTACTCCAAGCCGCAAAGGAATACGGCGATGAGCAGAAATTTCGCGCAATGTTTATTCTCGCTTACACTGGAATGCGGATCGGCGAACTATGTGCTCTCAAACCAAGTGACATAGACGAAATCAATAAACAGATTTCGATTACGAAAACGATGCATGAAGACAAAGGCATCATAAATTTTGAAATTGGAACCCCAAAAACATACAGTTCTGCTCGTAAAATCGATATAAGCGAAAAGATTATAGCTATGCTTAAGGATCAAAATTCTTGGCGCCGGGAGTACCGGATATCTGTGGCTGATCGCTACTATACAAAAGATGAATTCATATTTATAAACACCAACACGATGCCAGGTAGGCCATTATCGATTAGAAGGTTCCAGGAATACATGAAAGATGTCCTTCGTCTCTCTTGTCTTCCAACAAGTATCAGCCCTCACTCTTTAAGACACACCTACACTTCTCTTATGGCTGAGGCTGGGGTCGATTTGGAAGCAATTAAAAGGCTTCTGGGGCATAAAAACGGCGACATAACAGTGCGTATATATCTTCACGTAACTAAAGCTAAAAAACGAGAAGCTGTTGAAAAGCTGGACGATCTGATGAATGGGATACTTTAAAGATGTGGGAGAAATGTGGGTAAAAAGCTTATTAAACCCCTTATTTACAAGTGGACGGGTACAGCACGTCCATTCGCGCGCCAAGCCATGCGCGCGCGGTGTCGACGCGGCCGAGCAAAGCGGCCGCGGTCCACTGGGGGCCAGGCGCCGCTTCTACGGCGCCTGTGCCTTGCACTTTAAGCAGCCAGTGGATTCTCTGGCTGCTGAGGTAGCGGCGGTAATCGAATCCGCCGCTATTGGATGCGCCAACCGGCCGCGTCAGCTCGCCGGCGAGGTGCACTTTGTCGCCGCGCTGCCACGCCGCGGCGATCAATTGCTGCGGCTGCGCATCCAGCCGCACATGCACAAGCAGCCGCTCGCGCACGACTCGCGCGGCCGCCTCCCCCTGCACGTGGACGCTATGCGCCTCCACGCGAAGCATCGCCCGGTCGCCGTCGACCTCGACCGCCGACACAATCGTGCCGACCGCTTCCGCCGCATACGCAGCTCGCGGGCCATCCGCCTCTGCGGCGGCGAGCAGGGCCGGCAGCTCGGTCGCGTTGCGGGCATCCGCCCACATCCGCTCCCCTGCGGCAAGGCCCACTGCCACAATGCAGGCTGCCGCGAGCTGCCACGACGCCTGCCTGCACAGCACTGCGGCCAGCGCCAGCAGCACGGCAGCGCCCGCCGCAAGCAAAGCGCCGAAGCTGCTCAGACCCGCAGCCGCAGCGCTCCCAAAAACCCAGCAAATCGCAAACCAAATCAAAGGCCGCCGACTCATTCTCCTCTCTCCTCTCAACAATTTGCTCGCCAATACAAAAAAAAGAACCTCTGACGCATCCTTAGATGCAATCAGAGGTTCCTCCCCTACTCACTATTTTTAATTATTCCATACTATGAAGTTACATTCATATGCGCCTGGGCAGGTGGTTCAAAATGGTCCAAACAGCGGAATTTGATGCCCTTCTGTTTCATTAGATTGCTCACCTTATCGCTATCCTTCGGATAGCTTCGATGATAGACGATTTCAATGACACCGCTATTGGCAACCATATTGGCGCACGTCCAGCAAGGCTGGTCAGTGACGTATATCGTTGAGCCTTCCCGATCAGCGCGATCCGTAAACAGCAGCAAATTTTGCTCCGCATGGATCGTTCGAATGCAGCGCTGCTTCTTGATCAGCTGCTCCTTGCCGTCGATTTGCTTCATCTCAACTTCCTCCGATATCATGCAGCCTGCCTCGAGACAGTCCTGCACGCCCATCGGCGCTCCGTTATACGCTGTACCGAGCAATTTTTTCCCTTGCACAAGAACGGTACCGACATGTCTGCGCGGACAACGCGAGCGCGTCGAAACCATATAAGCGATATCCATAAAGTAGGTGTCCCAATCCTTCCGGACGGCATCCTGCGTTTGGGTGTTCATGAATCCAAATTCCCCTCTCATGCTGCATCTGATGTTCTAGCTGCTATTCAGTATATGAATTAAATCTGTTGGCTGGCCGTAATCGCTTGCTCCAGATCAGCCAAAATATCTTCAATGCCTTCTGTACCGATCGAAAGTCGAATCATGCCTGGCGATACGCCTGCATTTGTTTGCTGCTCTGCAGACAGCTGCAGATGGGTTGTGCTTGCAGGATGAATAATAAGCGACTTCGAATCGCCGACATTCGCCAGATGCGAGAACAGCTCCACGGAATTAATCACTTTCTTGCCCGCTTCAACGCCGCCTTTAATGCCGAATGTCAAAATCGCGCCTTTGCCCTTAGGCAAATACTTTTGCGCCAGCTCGTAGGTCGGATGGCTCGGAAGGCCTGGGTAATTAACCCACTCAACCGCTTCATGCCCTTCCAAAAACTCCGCAACCTTTTGCGCGTTCGAGCTGTGGCGATCCATCCGAAGATGAAGCGTCTCGAGACCTTGCAGCAGCAGGAAGGAGTTGAACGGTGAAATCGCGGCTCCCATATCACGCAGCAATTGTACACGTGCTTTAATGATATAAGCGACTGGACCAACCGCATCCGTATACACAACGCCGTTGTAGCTTGGGTCTGGTTCAGTCAAGCCTGGGAATTTGCCGCTCGCCTTCCAATCGAACTTGCCTCCGTCCACAATAATACCGCCAATCGACGTACCGTGACCGCCAATAAACTTTGTGGCTGAATGGACAACGATGTCGGCGCCATGCTCAATCGGTCTGCATAGATACGGGCTTGGGAACGTATTGTCCACGATAAAAGGAATGCCGTTCTCATGCGCGATTGCAGCAACAGCCTCCAAATGAATGACATCGCCCTTCGGATTTCCGATCGTTTCAGCGTAAACCGCTTTTGTACGCTCATTAATGGCACCGCGGAAATTTTCCGGGTCCGATGGATCTACAAATCTTACCGTAATGCCAAGCTTTGCTAAAGTGATGGAAAATAAATTGAACGTTCCGCCATAAAGGCTTGTTGCAGAAACGATTTCATCGCCAGCACCCGCTATGTTGAGTATCGCATATGTAATTGCCGATTGGCCAGAAGCAACCGCCAAGGCTGCCGGAGCGCCTTCCAGCTCAGCTACGCGTTTCTCAAAAACGTCCGATGTCGGGTTCATAATTCTGGAATAAATGTTCCCGAATTCTTGCAATGAAAATAAATTTGCTGCATGATCCGTATCTTTAAATCCGTAAGATGTCGTCTGGTAAATAGGTACTGCGCGCGACAACGTAGTCGGATCGATTTGTTGGCCTCCGTGGACGGATAGCGTATCAAGAGAAAGCTTGCGTTGTTCTGACATTTCCTCGACTCCTTCATAAAATGAAATAATAATAGCTGAAGCTATTATGGAAGCGGAAATAAATAACAGTCCGCTTCTTCCATTCTCTCACAATTATGGACGAGCTACAATGCTCTCTTCAATGCCTAGAAGCAATTTCTGTCCGATTCCTTTGACTCGGAGCAAATCATCGACCGAGATGAATTTTCCATTTTGCTCTCTATCCTGAACAATCGCCTTTGCCTTCGCAGGGCCAATTCCTTTTAATGCATCAAGCTCTTCGGCTGTAGCACGATTAATATCAAGCTTGCTCTCCTCACCCGCTTCTTCTAAACCCATCTGCACTTTTTGCGATTCTGGATTTTCATCAGTATTTTCTTTTTTATTTTCTTCTTTATCTCCATTTATTTTCTCATCTGTTATTTCTGCTGCTTTCTCCTCAGCAGACTCCTGTAAATCTTCCTTTTCATTAGTCTGATCAAACGAAGCAATCGCTGTTTCTACTTTAGCGTTCAATGGCACCCATTCCCCGGGGACGTCCTGTTTTGGTTCCATCAGTGCTGAGGCTAAAAGAATAACAGCCACTATAATAAGCGCTGCGGCAAATATTAGCTGTTTATTCGACATTTCAATCGAAGAAGGCTTCATTTCAGTCCGACCTTTCTGCAAACAACATATTGTTTGGCATATAGTGACATATAAAACAAGTACTAAGGAATAAGGTAAGAGAGCAAACGAAACAAATACAGAAATTTTGACTCGGGATTTGCTCGCGCATGCCTTTAGAACGATCTGATTCCGGTTATGCGCGCGCCAAACCTATAGGAGGGTTCAGTATGAATGTCGGATTTATCGGGACTGGCACGATGGGAAGTCTGCTCATTGAAGCATTTATTGCATCAGGCGCGTTAGCGCCAGCACAAATTGCTGTCAGCAACCGCACCTTTACAAAAGCGCAAGCCTTGGCCGACCGTTATTCCGGCATGAGAGCCGAATACACGAATGCGGGAGCAGCCAGCGGCTGCGATATCGTTTTTTTATGCGTCAAGCCGTTAGAATTCAAAAAGGTCGTCGATGATTTGAAGCCCGTCATTAGACCAGGCCAAATGGTTGTTTCCATCACAAGTCCTGTTCTTATCTCCCATCTGGAGGGTGAGCTCGATTGCAAGATCGCAAAGATGATTCCGAGCATCACGAATTATGTGTGGAGCGGAGCATCGCTTTGCATTTACGGCCAGTCGGTTGATGAGGAAGACAAAGCGCGGCTTGAGAATTTGTTGTCCAACATAAGCGAGCCGCTTCGAATAGATGAGGGCTATACACGCATCGTATCGGATCTGTCAAGCTGCGGACCTGCCTTCATCTCCTTCCTGCTCGAGCAATTTGTCGATGCAGCCGTTCAGGAAACGGGTATCGGCCGCGAAGAAGCTCTTCGAGTAGCCAGCGCCATGCTGCTTGGCACAGGTCTTCTGCTAACCGAGGGCGGGCTAACGCCAGCAGATGTTCAGGAAAGGGTGGCTGTGCCTGGAGGCATTACTGCAAAAGCATTGCATCTGCTGCGCCGCGAGACGGACGGCGTCTTCAATCAGCTTATCCGCACGACGCATGACAAGTTCGATGAAGATGTAATCAAGGTTTCAACTGCCTTCATAGGCGAAAAGGTGAACGGTCAATAGCTGTTCTTCAGCTAATGCCCGTTCACCTCTTTTATTTGCACTCATTGATTAATTAGCGACGATGTTGACAAGCTTGCCTTTTACCGCAATGACTTTGCGAATCGTTTTGCCGGCAATCAGCTCTTGCACTTTTTCCAGCTCCTTCGCCAAGCTTTCCATTTCTGCAACGTCCATATCTGCTGCAATGGATACGCGGTCGACGATTTTGCCGTTAACTTGGACAACAATTTCAACCTCTTGATCCACTGTCCATGCATCTTCAAACGTCGGGAATGAAGCGTAAGTCAGTGAATCCTTGCGACCAAGCTTCTCCCATAGCTCTTCTGCGATATGCGGAGCAATTGGCGAAATCAATTGCACGAATTGCTCCATAGCCGCAAGCGGCAGCACTTCCGTTTTGTATGCTTCGTTAACGAAAATCATCAGTTGGCTAATGACCGTGTTGAAGCGAAGCGCTTCATAATCCTCTGTCATTTTCTTAATGGAACGATGCCAAGTGCGCTTGAAAGCATCGCTTGTATCGCCATCTCCGATTTTAGCGTTTAGGCTGCCATCCTCGTTTACGAACAAACGCCATACACGGCTAAGGAAACGGTACGTGCCTTCGACGCCGTTTGTGTTCCAAGGCTTAGTCGCTTCAAGCGGCCCCATGAACATTTCATACATACGGAGCGTGTCAGCACCAAACTCATTGACGATATCATCAGGGTTAATGACGTTGCCGCGTGATTTGGACATTTTCTCGTTGTTATTGCCAAGAATCATCCCTTGGTTTACGAGCTTGTGGAACGGCTCCTTCGTATCAACTACGCCGATATCATAAAGCACCTTATGCCAGAAACGTGCGTAAAGCAAATGAAGCACCGCATGCTCAGCACCGCCGATATAAAGGTCAACCGGCAGCCATTCCTTTTGCTTCTCTGGCGAACACAGCTGCTTGTCGTTTTTCGGATCGATGAAACGCAGGTAGTACCAGCAGCTTCCGGCCCATTGCGGCATCGTATTCGTCTCGCGGCGTGCTTTCATACCCGTCTCAGGGTCAATTGTATTGACCCATTCCGTAACGCTTGCAAGCGGAGACTCGCCAGTGCCTGAAGGCGTTATCGCATCAACATCAGGCAGCAAGAGCGGCAGCTGGTCCTCAGGCACGGTTTTCATCGTGCCGTCCTCCAGATGAATAATTGGAATCGGTTCGCCCCAATAACGCTGGCGGCTGAACAGCCAATCGCGCAAACGGTAAGTTATTTTGCCCTTACCTTTGCCTGCAGCATCCAAATGCTCGATCATTTTTGCAATAGCGTCCACGTTAGTCAAGCCGTTTAAGAAGTCGGAATTCACATGCGGTCCATCGCCTGCATAAGCTTCCTTCGTAATATCTCCGCCCCCAACAACCTCAACGATCGGAAGGTCGAATTGCTTCGCGAACTCCCAGTCACGTGCATCGTGACCTGGTACGGCCATAATAGCGCCTGTGCCATAGCCGGCAAGCACGTAATCCGCTATCCAAATTGCCGTTTTTACGCCATTCACAGGATTGATCGCATAAGCGCCTGTAAATACGCCTGATTTATCTTTTGCCAAATCGGTACGCTCTAGGTCACTCTTGCGCGCTGCAGCTTCTTGGTAAGCTTCTACAGCCGCTTTTTGCTCTGAGGTTACGATTTGCGCTACAAGCTCATGCTCTGGCGCCAAGACGCAATAAGTCGCGCCAAACAATGTATCCGGGCGAGTCGTAAATACGACCAATGCCGAATCATGTCCGTCAATCTCGAAAGTAACCTCAGCGCCTTTCGACTTACCAATCCAGTTGCGCTGCATATCCTTAATGCTCTCCGACCAGTCGAGCTCTTCCAGATCATCCAGCAAACGATCTGCATATTCGGTAATTTTCAAAATCCATTGGCGCATCGGCTTACGCACAACCGGGTGGCTGCCCCGCTCGCTAAGGCCATTGATTACTTCTTCATTAGCAAGAACAGTTCCAAGCGCCTCGCACCAATTAACCGAAACCTCGGCAACGTATGCAAGTCCTCTATTGTACAATTGGATAAAAATCCATTGCGTCCATTTGTAATATTCGGGATCAGTCGTGCTGATCTCGCGGTCCCAGTCGTATGAGAAGCCAAGCGATTTAATTTGACGGCGGAAATTATCGATATTTTTGAACGTAATATCGCGTGGATGCTGGCCTGTATCAAGCGCATGCTGCTCCGCTGGCAAGCCAAAGGCATCCCAGCCCATCGGATGAAGCACGTTGTAGCCCTTCATTCTTTTGTAACGGGATACGATATCCGTAGCGGTGTAGCCCTCCGGATGACCTACATGCAAACCCGCCCCGGATGGATACGGAAACATATCGAGTGCGTAAAACTTCGGTTTGTCCGCTTCTTCTGTCGTTTGAAATGTTTTGTTTTTATCCCAGTATTGCTGCCACTTCGGCTCGACAACAAGCGGATTGTAGCCGTGAAATTGCTGTTCTTGACTCATTTGAGATATCCCCCTAAAAATTATGTGCTGTACGTATGCATCTTCAAAAAAACATAAAACCTCCCGCCCCTAGCGATTAACGCTAGGGACGAGAGGTTGTTCTCCCGTGGTACCACCCTAGTTAGCGGCAGGCATGCTTTGCCTATCGCTCACTTGTCGCCTTTAACGCAGGCCAGACGGTGCTTTTTTCGCAATCGATGCCTCGCACCGACCTCTTTATTCGCACAGCTCCAAGGCGAGCTTCATTTCGCAGCAGGTCCGGCTTGCACCCTAAAAACACCGGCTCTCTAGGCCTTGCTTACGAAATTACTGTTCCTCTTCAACGCTCCATATGCATAAAATGGTTAGTTTCGATTATAAAGATCGCGCGGTACGGTGTCAAGAGAGGAGCGCCCGTACTATATATGAGAAGTGCCGCTCCGGCGGCCTAATGTAAAGATTCTGACCAGAAGAAGGAGCAGCGCGATATGTACCGCAATCCAGCCGATCGAAGCCCCTGTTCCAAATAAACTGACGAGCAGCCACAATGCAAACGGTGGAAGCTGAATTAAAAAAAGCAAAGACAATACGATAATAAGTAATCCGTCGTTTGCTTGAGGGTTCATCTTCTGTCTAAGCAGCAGTATCGTAAGCAAAACAAATCCAAGGCCGATTGAGATTTTGCTCCAATATTGCACGGTATTTTGTACGGTCCTGGACTCCAACCCTGTAAAACCGTTGCTAGATCCTGTTTCGGCAACATAAAGAATGCCCAATGCTATAGATAGAAGACCTGTAAGAACTATCAGCCATTTTCTCCAGTTCATACTCGTCATGGTCAATTCAACACCTTCCTATAATCGGAGTGACTCGGAGCAGATTTCCTCACTCACCGAACATGCATGGCTCACGCATCCTCTTATACGAGTATTTCCAAATAATTGTTGCATCTTATTCCGCTTTATCCATTTGGTTGGAATTCATCATATCACTCTTCTAACGAGCTTAAGGACGAACTGCTGGAGGGAAATGTTTCCCTCCAGTTTTAGACTTATTGAATATTTTTTTAAGTTAAGAGCATACTATTTTTTTGTGAGAAACCGAATCAACGAAAATAAAAATATATATAAAATACGAAGTTTTTTAACATGGAGAGACTAACTACATGAAAAAAAATAATAATAAATCGTCTAATGCTAACAATGACAAACTTCAATGGTGGCAATTATCTTTGCTTGGTGTAGCTTGTACAATTGGTACAGGTTATTTTCTCGGGTCGGGATTAGCTATTAAAATAGGTGGTCCTGCTGTATTAATTTCATTTCTTACTGCTGCAATAGGCACATATCTCGTCTTTGATGTGCTTGCGCAAATGACAGCTGAACATCCAATAAAGGGCTCCTTTCGCTCATATGCCAAACAAGCCTATGGCCGATGGGCCGGTTTTAGCAGCGGATGGGTGTATTGGTCCTCTGAATTATTAATAATGGGCAGTCAATTAACCGCTTTATCCTTATTTTCTCGTTTTTGGTTCCCAAACATTCCAATTTGGATTTTGGCTTCCATATTTGCAGTTCTGGGATTATCCATCATATTCGCCGGAACAAAAGGGTTTGAACGAATGGAAAATATATTTGCTATTATTAAAGTATCTGCGATTGTAATGTTTATTGTGATCGCCATACTGGCTCTATTCGGCTTGCTGGGAAAAGGCAAATCTAGTCCTGCATTTCCGTTCGAAAGTTTTTTCGAAAAAGGCATCATGGGCTTATGGTCTTCCTTGCTTTTTGCCTTTTATGCTTTTGGCGGAATAGAGATTATGGGTATTATGGCTATGCGACTGCGAGAACCCAAGGATGCGCCAAAAGCAGGAAAAGTTATGCTTGGTTTACTGGCAATCATTTATGTGGCGTCCCTAATTCTCACGATTACCCTAATTTCCTGGAAAGAACTAAACACTAAGAAAAGTCCTTTTTTACTCGCACTCAATCAATATGAGCTGCCTTTCGTACCACATCTATTTATCGGGATTTTGATCATTGCCGGTTTTTCTACGATGGTCGCTTCACTTTTTGCAGTTACGAGTATGCTCGTTACTTTAGCGGAAGATAATGACGCACCTTCGCTCTTTGCCCAAAAAGCAAAGGACCGTCCGCTTCTCGCTATTGGATTGACGACAACTGGACTTCTTGTGTCAATCATTTGCGCAATGCTGCTGCCTGGAGAGATTTACGAGTATTTCACGACAGCTGCTGGCTTAATGCTTCTTTACAATTGGATTTTCATTCTCTTATCCTCAGGCAGCATATTAAAGCTCACTACATGGGGGAAAACAAAACGAATCCTTGGAATGTTCATTCTATGTATGGCAGTAATCGGTTCGTTATTTCATCATACTAGCAGGCCTGGTTTCATGGTAAGTATGGGGTTTCTAATTATAATTTCAATCGTAACTTGGCTAATGAGGAAAAAATGGAAGAAAGCCGTACCACTTTCTGAGAAGTCTTTATTTAAAAAATAGAACATCTATGGCTTTATAGCCAAAATAAAGCCCAAATCCAATCAGCGATAAACCCGATAATATAGCGATACCTTTCAGAATACGTTCCGTTAACCATTTACGGGCAGTACTTGCTGCTCCAGCCATTGTTACATCCCAAATAAAAACACCGAAAAGAATGGCAAAGCTATATAAAATCAATTGTTTGGCATCATATTTTTCCGCCGTTTCTGCAAGCACAGAACCATAAATTCCAAGCCAGAACAAGATAGACAAAGGATTGGACAATGACATTAAAAAACCAGAAAGAAACGATTTAAATCGGCTGCCCTCGCTGATTTTTCTAGATCCTATAGCTTGTCCAATACCCATCAAGCTTTCAACTCCGGTATAGATTAGCACAAAGCTGCCAAACAGCCAGAGAAACGTTTGCATAAAAGGAATATTAATGAAATGGACGATTCCAAAATAGACCATCAGCATATATAGGATATCGGCTACCATCGCTCCTAGTCCGACCAACCATGCATGCCAAAAGCCTTTTTTAATGCCCGCATCCAATTGAGCAGCATTAATAGGTCCTATTGGTGCAGATAAGGATAGTCCTAAAAAGATATAACCAAGCAATACACCCAATCTTGAACACTCCTTTTTCTATAATCACATTGAATGCTCGTACCATCTTATTCCTCAACTGAATAGAATATGAAAAAAAACTAATTAAATTAAAGAATCTAATCGTAATAAGGCTAATTTGATGTGGATGATCATACTATGCAGGAGGTAAAACATATGCTTTTTAATGTCATCATTTTTTTTATAATCCCATGGATACTTGGCTTATATCTAATAAAGCATGACTTTAATATGTTACTTAGAATTGCTCCTTTTTCGGGTCTTATTTCTTTTGCTGTTAATGATATCGGCTACCATTTTAAATGGTGGAAAGTCGCTCCTTTTGTACTTGAAGAAGTTGCTGCATTACCTTCCAACATTGGACTTTATCCGATAACCGCTTGTTACATGGTGTATATAATTAAGAGATACAAAATTAATAAATTTCTGATACTTATCATTACATCCGTTTTTTTAACCGTGTTGGAAGCCATACTTTTTGTATTTAACAAAGTTGCCTATGAGAACGGTTGGAATATCTTTTGGACATTCGTATCCTATGTCATTCCGTACTGTCTTGTTTTAATTTATGACCAACTTTTCAAAGATAAATTTAATAAGACGCGTTGAGTTTTTGGTATTATGAATACCTAAACCATTAAAATCACAATTTTGAAAAAAAGGTACAGTACCTCAAAATAGGAGGAGACTGTACCTTTTTAGTCTTTCAATTAAAATTTTCAAGGTAAAGTATTCATACTTTACTGCTTTATTTTGCATGAGGATTCAGCGCTATTTGAGGTCGGGTCGCATTGAACCATTGTAAGAAGAGTATAGAGATAAGAAAAATATCAACAATGTCGCCACCATAGTACATGATCATACTTCCTAATTCTGCTTGGGCTGCAGGTATGCCAGAAAGGTGATTTGAATAAATGTACTTAGACAATATTCCGTGACCAGAAAAGGCAAGAAGCAATAAAAGCGTCCGATAAAAAAAACTTTTTCGATGAGGTGCAGGGTCTATGTATATGATTGATGATGTGAAAAGATATCCCGCGAAGAATAAATGCATATGCACCAAAATATGCAGCATTAAGCTTTGTTGCATCAAGTTGTATAAGTCTGTTGTGTAGAGTAACCACAGTCCTCCAATATTGAGAATAGATGTTACAATCGGATCGTATAGCAACCGAAAAGGAGCACTTCTCAGAATGAGTGAAAGTCCACGTGCTTGTTTCAAACTGAGCGATCTCAATAGGAGGGTCATTGGTGCACCCAGTGCTAAAAGGAGTGGAGCAAGCATCCCAAGCAGGAGGTGAACAGTCATATGTGCCGAGAAATCAGTGTGAGCGCGACTTGCTAAAGGTCCAACCACTGATACTGCTGCACTAAGTACGCCGAAAATCCAATAGAAATAACGGTATAACGAGAACGGTTTATAGTATTTTTGGGATACGATCGCCAAAACTATATAAATAATTATGATTATTGCAAACGGCAGCGCTGAAATTAGTTCAAAAAGAACTCTGTTGCCATGCTCATGATGGTTCATTGAAAGCATTTCTTCCATCTTCCTTAAGCTCCTTAGAAGAAAGAATAATAAACACCAAGCCGGAAATTATCATAATAATAGCAAGAATATTCCATAACCAATCGTAAATGAAAACATTGTCTACATATCGGATTTGGTGTAACCGCATCAGTTTATGTTGGATGGTACCGTCGTATATCTGGAATAATCCACCGCCTAACAATACGCCCCCCCACCATCTCTTCATCAACAATGCGTTTCGTCGATGAAGATCCGCAAACATAAACAATCCTCCAATTGTTGCTATCCAACTAAAGGCATGAAAGAAACCGTCTGAAATTAACCCAATATCGGTGGTTAATTTATCATAAAAGTGATGCCAATGCAGAATTTGATGAAAAAAGGTTTCGTCTGTGAAGGCGACTAAACCTAAACCGAATAAAAAACCCGACCAGAGGTTGCGACTCGTGTACATAGTGATTTGATTAATGTTATTAGCAGCCATAAAGGACCCCCTGTAATAATTATTCAATCTCCTATTCCGTCATTTTATCCAATTCTTCATGGTACAATCCTATTCTCGAAAAAAACAGGCTCCCGCTAATGAACTTCGTTTGCAATGTTCTTTCTCAAGACGGGAAGTTTTTTATAAAATTTATTTAATTTGAAACTAAAAAACCGGCTTTTCTGCCGGCTTTGTTCTGAAATCATTATTTGGGAACACAAGGGGAATAAAGGTTCATAGTCAGGTGGATATTCACGAGGTAATCCATCATCGTTGGGATAGTATTCCCACGCTTTAGGCTATCTATCCATTCATAATTATCTGGAGGCGATATAGCGTTGCAATTCTTCTAAAGTTATTGCTCCAACAAATTCCGACGATAATAATCGGAACGGATGGCATAATAAGCAAGGAATGGAGGTGATGCTAATGGTTTCGAGAATAAATGAGCAGCCTGTAAAATTGGAGGAGAACGATCTTACTCGTGAGCAATTCTCCGACGTATACGCCGCGGGAACAAGTGACGGCATTCATCAGTTGGCGGACAAAAAGGTGAAAATCGAAAACGAGCCTTATTCTTCTTAAGCAACAACAAAAAACCTACCATAAACCGTTATGGTAGGTTTTCCATATATCTGCTATATGCCGTTCCCGAACGTTCCAGGAATCCGGCCCGCCTTGATCCATCGATGCTGCAGTTTATTAATTGATCTATATTGTTATGGTTTTCGATAATCTCAGACAGACGACTCATATTCCACCTCCATCTTTACTTTTGACTATGCGATTCTAAATTCCTCATTAAATAAATAACGATGCAATACCCATTCGGCAACCCCAATCATAAACGCGATAAACAATGTTTCCCCCATACTTAATTGCCAATCAAGATAATAAGCCAAGGTACCAAGATAAATCGCAGCCAACATAAAGTCGGCAATCGTTGCGACAGTGTTGTTTATTCTGCGAAGTATGATTTGATCGCCGACCAAATAAGCAATAACCGTAAGTCCCGTTGCAGTCAAAGCGGCACTCATAAAAGACACTTCGGTGTAGTATACAAGCAGCGAAATAACGACAGCACCATTAACCAACCATTTCAATATGAATTTTATCAAAGTTATCTACTCCCTCTTTTTATTATTATTTAAGTAATCCTTAGTATTCCTTTTTGATTTTCTTATTATTCTTATTGAATTTTTTATAAAAAAGGAGCCATTCCTGTAATGAAGTAATTTGAGCTTTGAAAGAAAAAAGCGCCTCTAGTATACTGGGAAACGTTCCGGCAAGAACTAAACCCACATACGAAAAGAGGCACTCACTAT